>DATKGY010000040.1:0-7869 GCA_035510535.1 Patescibacteria group bacterium | reverse complement strand
AACTGTTGGCGAATAAACCGTCGCGTCAATTCCCGGAGGAGAATCCTGTTCGTAATAGCCGACCCGGTAAGCATGCGCGTGTCTTTCAATTACCGGCAGTCCCGCATCTAGAATAGCCCGAAAAAGCGTAGTTGAAACCTGGCAAACTCCTCCTCCGTCTCCTAAAATAGTCCGTCCGTTTTGGATGATGTAAGCCTGTTTATAACCGGAAAAAGCAGAAATGTCGCCAAGCGCTTGATCAAAAGAAAAAGTTTCGCCCGGCGCAACTAAAATGCCGTTAAGTCTTTGGGCGGCAAGATTGATATTAAAAACCCTGTCGGCAATGGAGTGAAAAAACAAAGAATTACCGGTTCCGATTAGTTCTTTAATACCCAGTTTATTGACTTTATCGGTGGTAATGTTCGGCTCAACAATTTTGATTGGGATTGGGATAGTAATTATTTGGGGAAGTCTGGAGTTTAGAATACTTGAAGAATAAGAGAGGAGTTTATCGTTTAAGGTTTGACTGTCCAGAGTTTGCCCATTTTCGGAAAGCCGGAAAGCAGTAACCTTGCCGTTCACGGTCTGAAAAAGCGCGTCCACCGGTTTTTTCTCTATTGCTTGAGAAATCGGTTGCAACATGGTCAAAAGTTTATCTTGGTCATAAGAGTAGGATGGGGAAAGATAAACGCCGGTTAAATATGCCTGAATAGTTAAGCTTAAGTCGGAAATAAAGTTGCCCGAGCGGCCGATCATGTAGGCTTGGCTGGCCAAAAGCGGACTATTGTAACCAAAGTTTATCTCACCGGCGGAAACTGTTGCTATTTGGTAATCGCTGGTTAAAGTAAACGCGGAGTTTTTAACTAGGGAGTTCCGGTAATTAAAAAAGTTTTCCACGTCCCGTTGGTTTTTCCCGCCAAAATCAAAATTGCCAACATAGACACCGGGATAAATTCTATTTTCATAAATTTTTTGATAGAGGGAAAGGCCAAAGCTTAAGACGAGAATAAGCGCCAGAAAAGCGCCTGTGGTAAACCAAAAAGAGACTTTTAGAAAACGTAAAATTCTCTTTCTATACTTCAATTTGAACTTAAGTTTTGCTTTAGGAAAATTTATCTTCATTGATTATGGTTTCTGTTTGGTATTATACTATAAAATAGCTATGGATAACGATCAGACAGTTTTTCAAAGCTCTAGTTCGCAGATAAAACCTGAAACGCCAGAGCCTTTCGTTCAAGCATCGCCTACGCAAGCGCTCCCCGTGGAGGAAATACCAGCTCAAACGTCTGTGGAAGCATCTTCAATGTCGCCACAAGAGCCTTTTGTCCAGGCCCCTTCCATAGAAACGTCCTCGGTGATAGTCCAGGAACCCTTAGCTCAAGAGCCGCCTGCACATATCCCTCCAAAACTTCCTGGCGGCAACGCCGTTTCACTTTTGAAAAAAATTGTAAAAGTGGGCATTGGGTTGGTGGTAGTCTTATTGGTCCTGACGTTTCTATTCACTGTTATTTTGCCAAAGTTTTTCGGCAATTCAAACGGTAAGGTAACGCTGACTTATTGGGGACTATGGGAAGACAGCAAGACGATGCAAAGTTTAATTTCCGGATTTGAAAGAGAAAATCCAAACATTACAGTTGCGTACTCGCAGCAAGACATTAAGCAATATCGGGAAAGAGTGCTAACCAGAATTGCGGATGGAAACGGTCCGGACATTTTCCGCTTTCACAACAGCTGGTATCCAATGTATGCCAGCGTTTTACTACCCTTACCAACCGATACAATAACGCCTGTAGATTTTAAGAAAACATTTTATCCTGTCGTGCAAAAAGACTTAATCAAAAATGGGGCAATCTACGGAATTCCTTTGGAAATTGATACGCTCGCGTTGTATATCAATTCACAGCTTTTTCAAGCTGCCGGTTTACAGCCGCCGACCAACTGGAACGATTTTATTAGTGATGCCAGAGCAATGACGGTAAAAGATGCCAACGGAAAAATAAAAACCGCCGGGGCAGCCATGGGAACTTATGATAATATTACTCACGCTCCAGACATTCTTTCCCTGCTTTTCCTGCAAAACGGAGTTGATTTGTCAAACATGCAAAGTTCGCCCGACCGGGCGGCCAATGCGCTTGATTTTTACACCGCTTTTGCGACCGACCAAAATAATGTGTGGGATAACACTCTTGATCCCTCGCTTCTGGCTTTTTCCAAAGGTAATTTAGCGATGTATTTTGGATATTCATGGGATTACTTTACGATTAAACAAGATAATCCTAACCTGACTTTTCAAATTGCGCCGGTGCCCCAGTTGCCAAATCAAGATGTTAATCTAGCCAGTTACTGGGTAGAGGGAGTATCGGTAAAGAGCAAACATCAAAAAGAGGCGCTTTTATTCATGAAGTATTTAGCGCAAAAAAGTACCGAAGAAAGTTTGTACGCTGAGCAAGCCAAAACCAGGACCTTCGGAGAGCCTTATGCCAGAGTAGATTTAGGCGGTACATTGAAAACGAATCCCGTTCTCGCTCCATTTGTTGACGAGGCTCCTTCGGCATTTTCGTCGCCATTTGTGGATAGCACTTACGATAACGGTTTAAACCAAGAACTCAATACTTATCTTGGTAATGCCGTCAATTCAGTTCTCAATGGTAATTCCCCGCAAACAGCGCTGGGGACTCTTTCGCAAGGCGCCACTCAAGTTTTCCAAAAATATGGACAGTAGAGAAGAGGCAATCTTAAAAACACTGCTCTACTCAAATCTTTTTGATTATCCGCTAACAGCAGAAGAAATTTATAACTTTCTCATCGCCGAAAAAATTGACAGAAAAGAGTTTTTTAAGTATTTAAAAAACGCAAAAACTCCCATAGATTTCAGCGGCGGGTTCTTCTTTCTAAAAGGCCATCAAAAATTTGTTCAAGAAAGAAAAACCAGAGAAGTTGTCAGTTTGAATAAGCTAAGGAAAGCAGAAAGAATAATCAGTAAGTTAAGTTTAATCCCGACAATAAAGTTAGTAGGAATAAGCGGAACGCTGGCGATGAAAAATTGCAAGAAGAGTGACGATATTGATATTTTCGTCATCGCACAAAACGGTTTTGCCTGGACGACAAGATTTCTGACAGCGGGCTTTCTGGTTATGCTGGGTGTTTACAGGAACAAAAACAGTAAAAAATATCAGGATAAAATTTGTTTGAACCTGGTTCTAGACGAAGATAGAATGCTTTTCGATAGCCAAGATTTATTTACTGCTCATGAAATTGTTCAACTTTTGCCAATTTTTGAAAGGGACCGAACTTATCAAAAGTTTTTAGTTGCTAATCGGTGGGTAAGGAAATTTCTTCCTAACGCTGGGGTAAAAAAGAGACCGGTTTTTAAAAAACAGCAGAATAATTTTGACAGATTGTTCATATTCATTTGCCAGATTTTATTTTCGGAGAAAACTTTAAAAACACTGCAGCTTTTTTATATGAAAAAAGCGATCACCAAAGAGAGATTGGAAGATGGGTTTATTGGATTACACCCATTTGATTACAAGTCACATGTTTTAAAACAATACAACGCAGAAATACATAAATTCGGACTCACCTAGCTTAGGCCTCTAAGATTCTACTAGAGGTCATTGACAAAGAACTAGCCATAATATATTATTCTTAAGGCTAATCAATTGAACTTATTTAATTATTCCCTCTAGTCAAACTGTGAGGGATTTATTTTAAGCAAAAAGATATGGATGCTAAAAAAATATATTTAACAAAAGAAGGCTTAGAAGAGCTAAAAAAGGAATACACACAACTTGCTAAAGTCAAAAGACCGGATGTTTTGGCGCGGGTTTCTCAAGCAAGAAGTATGGGAGATCTGTCGGAAAACGCAGAATATGTGGCGGCCCGCGAAGAGCTCTCTTTTATTGACGGCAGAATAGACGAGTTGGAAGAACTGATTAAGCAGGCAGTTCCAATTCAAGAGTCTCACACTAAAGGAAATCACGTTGTAAAACTTGGGTCAACGGTTACGGTTCACATCAAAGGGAAAAAGGAAGTTTTTACAGTTGTCGGTGAATGGGAAGCAGATCCAAAAGATAAGAAAATTTCGCATGAGTCACCGCTTGGCAAAGCTTTAATCGGTAAAAAAGTCGGCGAAAAGGTTGAAGTTGAGGCTCCCGCAGGACAGCTTGCTTACACAATCGTTTCGGTAAATTAAC
This sequence comes from Patescibacteria group bacterium, assembly GCA_035510535.1. Classification (GTDB taxonomy): domain Bacteria; phylum Patescibacteriota; class Microgenomatia; order Levybacterales; family UBA12049; genus DATKGX01. Next base: position 3,694 of record DATKGY010000040.1, on the reverse strand, counting down.
TAAAGTTTTTAATTGCTAGTCTTAATATGGACAACAGAGTAAACGTCATCCATAAAGACCTCAAAAAATTTTCCCAACAGCCAAACCTCATTGACTACGAAAAAGAATATAAAGAGTTTTCGTGGGAAGAAGCGGATAAAATCATAAATTACTTCAAGGATGGCACGCTAAACATAGCGGAGAACGTAATAGATAAACATTTAAAAACAAAAAACAAGCATAAGATTGCCTTATTTTTTGAGGGGCAAAACGGCAATAAAGAAAAATATACATTTACCGATTTACATAAACTTACCAATAAGTTTGCAAATGTTCTTGTAAGGCACGGCGTTAAAAAAAGCGCTAGGGTTTCCATCTTCCTTCCGACGATTCCCGAAAGATATATAGCCTTTTTAGGCGTACTTAAAGTTGGAGCAATCGCCAGCACTTTATTCTCAGCGTTTCAAGAAATAGCTCTTTTGGACAGACTTTCGGATAGCCAGACAAAAATTTTAGTCACAGACGCAGCCCTTTTCCCCAGAATAGAAAAGATTTGGAAAGATCTTCCTGACTTGGAGAAAGTAATTATCGTTGAGCGGGGAGCGGTTGTTTTACCAAAAGGGGAAAACATTATTTATTACGGTAAGGAAATGCAGAAAGCCAAGGACGAGTTTAGTGTTGCCCATATGAAAAGAGAAGATTATTCTTACATGCTTTATACTTCGGGGACAACGGGTAAGTCAAAAGGAATTATTCATTCGCACTATGATATTCTTCAGGCAATTATTACAACTAAGCTTGCGTTAGATGTGGGGGATAATGATGTTTATTGGTGTACCGCAGATTTGGGCTGGGTAACGGGAGTTGTATATGGAACTTTAGGGATTTGGGGGTTGGGAGGAACTTCGGTCATTTTTGAAGGAAGATTCTCTCCCGAAAAATGGTACAAAATTATAGAGGATTATAAAGTAACTGTTTGGTATACGGCTCCGACCGCCATCCGAATGCTGATGGGCGCATCGGTAAATCTTAAAGATTTTAATTTATCTTCGCTGCGGTTTTTAGCAAGTGTTGGCGAGCCGCTTAATCCGGAAGCGATCTGGTGGGGACTAGAAGTATACGGTTTACCCTTTCATGATAATTGGTGGCAGACTGAGTTGGGTGGAATTTGCATAGCGAATTACGCCTGCGTAGACATTAAACCCGGTTCCATGGGGAAACCTTTCCCGGGAGTTAAAGCGGCGATTGTAGATGAAGATGGAAAAGAACTGCCAGCCGAAGAAAAGGGCAATCTGGCTCTTAAACCCGAAACAATACCTTCGCTTATGAAGGGGATCTGGAGAAACGAGGGAAAGTATAAATCATATTTTGCTAATGGTTGGTACCTTTCGGGAGACAAGGCTTATAAAGACAAAGACGGTTATTTCTGGTTTGTTGGTAGGGCGGATGATCTTATTAAAACAATGGGTGAAAGAGTTGGACCTTTTGAAGTAGAGAGCGCCCTAGTTGAATATCCGGATATTGTAGAGGCGGGAGTAATTGGCAAGCCGGATAAACTGAGAGGGGAAATTATAAAAGCGTTCATTGTCTTAAAGCAGGGGGTTGATCCATCGGAAGAGTTAAAAGATAAAATTGCCAAATTTGTAAAAAGCCATCTTGCGGCGCACGCCTATCCCCGTGAGATAGAGTTTATTGATAAACTTCCTAAAACCCGCTCGGGCAAAATAATGCGGAGAGTTTTGAAAGCAAGGGAACTTGGTCTTTCCGAAGGCGATACCTCAACTTTGGAAGACTACTAAATTATGGACAATAGTTTTTTTAAGGGAGTTAAGATAATTGCAATAGTTGGCTTATCAGACGATCCAAATAAACATAGCTACAAAGTTGCTGTTTATTTTAAGTCAAAGGAATTCCGGATAATTCCCGTAAATCCAAGTGTTAATGAAGTTCTTGGTGAGAAAGCCTATCCAGACCTCTTATCAATTCCTAAAACAATTAAAATTGACGTTGTCGATATTTTTAGACGGCCGGAGGAGGTAATTCCTCATATTAAGGAAGCATTAAAAAGAGGAGGAATTACAAAAGTTTGGTTGCAGGAAGGAGTTAGTAGTAAGGAAGCAGAAGATTTTGCAAGTAAACATAATTTATCAATTATCTCTAATTTTTGCATGATGGAGGCTTACAAAAATCTTCCAAGAACATAAACTATGAATGAATACAAATTAGTCGTCTGTGGTGGGACTTTTGATTTATTTCATGCCGGGCACAAAGCTTTTATCAATGATGCTCTTGCTCAATCGGAAAAAGTTCTCTTAGGGATTACCGGAAATACTTATGTCCAAAGCTTCAAAAATAATTTGGATATTGAAGATTTTTCTGTTCGAAAAAAAGCAGTAGAACAATATCTCAATTCCATTGGCGCCAGTGAAAAAGTTCAGGTAGTTGAGATAAATAGCGCTTATGAGCCTTACCTAGAAACCTCAACGGATTATCAAGCGATTATCGTTACCGAACAGACGCAACGGGTGGTTAAGGAAATCAATGTCAAACGTCAGCAAAACAATGTTCCCCAGTTGGAAATTGTCATTTCACCGATGAAAAAGGCTGAAGATGACGTGTTGATTTCTTCAACCAGAATTAGAAACGGCGAGATAAACCGTGACGGTAGGTTATATGTAAACCCCAAGTGGCAAAATAAAACTTTGATTCTTCCCGAAAACTTACGTTCAATTCTGCAAGAACCATGGGGAGAAGTGCTCAAAGAAATTCCGCAAAATATCAATGGTGCAAAAACAGTAGTTGTTGGAGATGCGACGGCGCAAAAGTTCAACCAGCAAAAAACCGGACAGTTTCTATCAATTATTGATTTTTTAATTCATCGGGAAATTAAATTCCACCAACTTTCAGAATTAGGTTTTAGCAGTCAAGTCATGCAACAAGTTAAAAATTCACCCGGGATAGTTACTCCGGAACTTTTCCAAGCAGTTCAGTCAGCGTTCAATGCTAAAGAACAAACAGTAATTCTAGTTGAGGGGGAAGATGATTTGGCAGTTTTGCCGGTTTTGTTAATCGCGCCGCTTGGTTTTTCAATTTTCTATGGACAACCCGATGAGGGCTTAGTTCATGTTCTCGTCACCGAAGAAAATAAAGAAAAAGCTTATCAACTAGCTCAGAGCTTTGACAAAAGCTAAAGCATATGAGAAAATACTTTCTAATATGTTAAGAATTCAATTTATTAAAAAGGCCAAGAAGAACTCCTCATAGGGGTTGTTTTTGGTGAATTTAAACAACCCCTGAAAAGGGGTTTTTTAGTGGAAAAGGAGGTGAAATATTATGGGTTTGATAACATTGCCTGATGGTAGAATTGTTCCAGAAGGAGGAATGCACCGTAGGATGCCCGATGCAGGCTTAGGATTGGAAGGAGAAAGAAAAACTTCCGTAGGGCAACCTTCCGTGGAAATTTCAATAGAGCGGATGGTTGGAGATACCCTTCGGAGAACAGAATCTCCACGCGGAGGAGGTCTGGAAAGACGAGGTCAATAATATAGTCTGGCTTTAATAATTTGCTTTTATCTTGTAGAATAGTGTTATGTTTTGGGTTGATTCAGTAATCTTTCTTTTTCATCCTAAAAATGTATAATTAGGATATATTTATGGCGGATTCAAATTTAAAAAATATTAGAATTGAGAAGCTGGAGAAGCTCAAGGGGCAAGG
>DATKGY010000039.1:0-26302 GCA_035510535.1 Patescibacteria group bacterium | reverse complement strand
CTTAAAATTTTTGATCATAAAGTCCATGTCCATTTTTTCTTGGTCGCCACCCGGATTCCAGCCATGTAAAGCCATAAAATTCAAGAGCGCTTCTTGAATATATCCTTCATTCCGATAATCGAGCACTGATTTTGCGCCGTGACGTTTGGAAAGCTTGGTTTTATCCGGGCCTAAAATTACCGGCATATGCGCAAAATGAGGCGGCGTCCACCCGAAGCTCTCGTAAAGATAAAGATGCTTCGGGGTTGAGGAAATCCATTCTTCACCTCTAATAACATGCGTGATTCCCATTAAATGGTCGTCAACAACATTGGCCAAATGATAGGTCGGAAAACCGTCTGATTTTAAGATTACAAATTCATCAACATCTTTACCCCAAAAAGATATTTTCTTTTGACCAACAATATCCGTCCATTCAAATTGTTTATTTTCCGGAACTTTTACCCAAATTGCTCCATCTTTTTCAAAGGCGATTTTTTTATCCACCAGTTCTTGAACATGCTTTTTATATATTTCCAAGCGCTCGGATTGATGGATCGGCTCTCCATCATAATTTAATCCTAACCAATTTAAGATCTCAATAATTGCTTTTTCGGCTCCTTCAACAATTCTTTTTCGGTCAGTGTCCTCTATTCTTAAAATAAATTCACCTTTTTCATGACGGGCAAATAAAAAATTGAAGAGCGCGGTAGTGGTACTTCCAATGTGTGGAATACCTGTCGGGCTGGGAGCGAATCTGACTTTAACCATACTTGCATTGTAGCTTAATTTTTTTCTATACTCAATATATGTTCACCTTAAGTCAGGCCAGTTATGATACTAAAGAAATCTTGAAATGGGGCGGACTTTTTATCGCCGGTTTAGTGGTTATTGTTGTTTTTATCCAAATGTTTTTACTCGTCAAAGAAGCGATTTTCCCGACTCCTCCGCCCAAACCAACCGTGGCTTTTGGTAAACTTGATCCACAGCTATTTCCGGCCAGTGCGACCGACAAAAAGCTAACCTACAAAATAAATACCTTGACCGGATCTCTTCCGAGCTTACCCGGACAGATAAAAGTATTTAAAATAAAAACTGCTGCTCCGGATCTTTTAAGTCTCTCAAACGCCAAAGACAAAGTTGGACAGGTCGGCTTTAACACCCCTCCGACCCAAATCTCGGACGTCAGTTATAAATGGGACAATACTGATTCTCTTGGGCTATCTCAAGAAATAACAATGAACATCGTCAACAATAATTTCGTCTTAACTTCCGATTTCCTCTCTAGCCAATCTGCGCTTTCAGGAGACTTACCGAATGAAAAAGACAGTATTACCACTGCGACTGATTATTTAAACCAGATAAATCCTCTTCCCACCGATATTGACACCGGCAAAACTAAAACCAGTTTTTTGGCAGTTACAAACGGCTCCCTTGCTCCGGTTCAAAGCCTTGCCGATGCTAAAGCAGTGAGAATCGACTTCTTCCAAAAAGATATTAATAACATTCCTATTGTTTATGAACAGCCCAACTTATCTAACACCAATGTTTTGGTTGGTCCCAAGAAAGAAGTTCTTCAGGCGCAATATTTTTACCAAACGCCAGGCAACGAATCTGCAACCTATCCGATAAAAACTTCTGCGCAGGCCTTTGATGATTTGCAAAAAGGGATCGCTTACATCGCTTCCTACGGCGGCTCGTCCACCTCTGTTTCTATTACCGACGCTTTCCCCGCCTACTACCTTAGCAGTGAAACCCAAAAGTATTTGATGCCGGTAATAGTCTTTGAAGGTAGCGATAATTTTACCGCCTATGTTCCCGTGGTCACGGATGAATGGATAAATAAGTAAGATTATTTGAGACTAAATCTAGCAGTTTTTGTGTATCCCCAAACCGGTCGGCACTTCCCATCACCACAATAATAATCGTTTTCCCCTTTTCCTCTTTTGAAGTTACCAGCACTTGCCCCGCCTCTTCAGTGTAACCGGTTTTTACACCATTAACTCCATCTTGTCCCAAGAGCACATTCAGATTTTTTAAATCATAAATATGGGTACCGCTGACATCACTGATTGTTTGTTCTCTGGTAGCAACAATTTTTCTTATTTCGCTATTTTGCATCGCAAAAGAAGCCAGTCTCGCCAAATCAAACGGCGTTGTGTAATCTCCTTCATCTGCCAAACCGGCAACGTCGGAGTAATGCGTGTTATAAAGTTCCAAAACCTTCGCTCTATCATTCATCGCTTTAACAAAAGCCGTTTCTCCACCTGGATAATTTTGGGCGATGGTTAAAGCCGCATCATTAGCAGATGGCAGAAGCATCGCGTATAAAAGATTTTCAAAAGTCATTTGTTCATCCTGCACAAGACCTAAAACCGAACCGTCATTTGACGGTTTAAAGGTAGTTAAAATATCCGCAAGCTGAAAATGATCAAGCGCTATCAAGGCCGTCATTATTTTAATCGTTGATGCCGTTGACGATCTTAAGTTGAGATTTTTCTCGTACAGAACGATTTTTGAATCCGCGTCCATAATAATCGCGCCCGTTGCCGAAATCACCGGGATGAACTCTGTTTTTATCATTGGCATTTTTGCTTCTTGAGAAATTGCAAACGGAATGGGTAAAATTTTGTTTTGCTGGATCCAGACTTTAAAAATTGAGGAGACAAAAATTAATCCTGCCAGCACTACAACCAAAAAAAGAGGAATCAATATCAGATAAGCCGGTTTTTGTAATTTATTTGGAATCTGAAAACCTTTCATCTACCCTTTCCATATCCCGCGGGAACATACTGGCTTCGCGAACATTAGGAAGTTCTAAGATTTGCATCGTCATTCTTTCTGCCCCTAAAGCGAAACCCCCTTCGGGCGGAACACCATAGCGGAAAGCTTCCAAAAACATCTCAACTTTCTTGGGGTCCATTTTCCATTCCTTGACGTGTTTTACCAACTGGTCGTAATCGTTAATTCTTCTTCCCCCGGACAGCCACTCAATTCCCCGGCATAAAAGATCCATGCCTTCGTTATATTCGGGATCATCAGGATTGGGATAGACATAAAAAGGTTTATTTTTAGTCGGATATCCGTAAACAAAAACAAAATCCGAGCTCGTCTCTTCCTTGATGATGGCGCAAATTTCCCGCTCGTCTTCCGGATTTAAATCTTTTGCCCCGCGCGTGTCCCGGCCTGAATGTTTAAATATTTTTTCCTGAACTTCTCTTAAGCTTAGCGTTGGAGTTTTATCGATCATTACAGGTAACGTTGCGTTGTAAAGCCTAAGCTCCCTTGAGCATTCTTTTCCCACTCTTTCCAAGATGAAACGCACAACTTGCTCAGCCATGTCTTTAACATCTGTCCATGAATCAATAAAAGCCATCTCGGCATCCAAAGAAACCACTTCGGCAAGGTGACGCGTGGTAACACTTGGCTCAGCCCGGAAAATTTTATTAACCGAAAAAACGCGCTCAAAAGCAGACATCACAATTTGTTTATAGAGCTGCGGACTCTGCGAAAGATAAGCCTTATGACCAAAGTAGTCGACTTGAAATACCTCTGCTCCGCCTTCGGCCACGGCCGGAACAATCGACGGGGCCTGGAACTCAAAGAAGCCCTCTCTTTTAAGAAATTCCCTGAAGCCGTCAATAACAACTGCCTGAACTTTAAAAATTGCCTGGATTTTGGGATGTCTTAAGCTTAGCGCGCGGTGATCTAAAAGAGTCGGTAGCTCGAGATTAAGTTCATCGCCTCCCATGTCGAATGGCAAAGTCTCGGCTTTGGCTAGAATTTTAATTTCGGTGGCTTCAATCTCAATTGTTCCACTGACAATATCTTTATTTACCGCATTTTCCGGACGTTTATTCACGTTGCCCGTAATCTCCACCACGAACTCGGGCCGCAGCTCCTGAGCTACTTTATACGCCTCTTCGGAAACTCTTGGGTTAACAACCACCTGAATAATACCGTCTCTATCCCGAATATCCAAGAATATTAACTTTCCGTGATCCCTGCGGATTCTGACCCAACCCTTGATAGTGGCCACTTGGCCTGCGAGTTCATGCGCTTTGGAGGACAAAATTCTGCTTGATTTACTCATGACCTCTACATAATACATGAGATTAGCCTGCTTGACAAGAAGCCTCAGCTCATGCTAAGATAATCATCTTATAGTACATTTTGCCATTTTTTAATTATTCTATGAACGACAGAGAGACATTACGACACGTAATAACTGTGCCTTCCGAAATCGAGGAGTCCCCTCATGCAATAGAACGTCGTGCAGAAAAAGCAGAGGCAAGATTAGGGAAATTTCAAATTGACATTTTCGTATATAATGAATTATTGCTTGATGATGGCATGAGCATTGATGCTATAGACCAAAAGGCTTCAAGCTTATTGGAAGTTTTCAGACTTTCTCCGCTCGTAAGACAGCAAGAATTAGCTCATAAGTTAAGGAAGCAGATTAACCTAATTCTTACAAGAAGACTTAACAGCTCCTTAGTATTAACGCATGCATTAAAGACAGAAGATGGCGTAAATAGCAGCGCCATCAGTAAAGACGAGCAGGAATGGAAAGAACTTTTTCATAATTGCACTAGCCCTGATCGACTCGAGATTGTTCGTTCTATTGAGAAACTAACGGAAGACATGCTTATGGGAAACTTTGGAGAATATTTAGAGGAATGGAAACGAATACTCGCTACTGACCCAACTATGTCTCCTGAAGCAGTAAGACAGGAGATTGTTAAGCAAAGACAAAGGTTTGAACATGCATCCAGAAGGGGGAAGATTGGACTATCGAGACACTTGAGGGAAACAATTGACGCTAGTTCAATGGCTAACTTTTCTGCTCTTTTAGCGCTATATGAAGAATTATTAAGAAAAAATGCTTATAATATAGCCGATTTGCCTGCTCCGGAAGTATGGGTAGAGGAATATAGCAATGCATCAATCCCTAGAAGGAAAGGAATAATTAACAGATTACATAGTAATATTATTGTCCTAATGACGCCTACGCCTCCTAAAGAATCTCCGAAGACTGAGTAGACTGTGCGTCCTTAATCTTTAGCTCGATGTTTTGGCGATCTCCCCAACTATTATCCGAAAGCGTATAGACAGCATCTACTTTATCACCAATTTTGAGTTTTGAATCTTCCCCCATCCCAAAAGCTATTCCGTAAATCCTGAATTCTGAATTTTGACTTTTGAATTGAATTTTGAGGTGTTTTCCATCTTTTCCGACAACCCTGATATCTGTGATTGTAAGATTTTTGGTTAAAAAAGTCGGTTCGGGATTAGCCATGCCAAAAGGCGCAAGTTGTTGCGTTAAAGAATAGGTTTCATAATTTATGAGCGCTGGATTAAGTTCACAATCAATCCTTAAAATCCTTTCCAAATGTTCTTTTTTTAAAAGCTTGCGCGCGTTTTCATAAAGCTTTTTTTCTAGTGCCTCAAGCTTTGCATTTTCAACAGTGAATCCGGCTGCCATCGGGTGCCCGCCAATATCTACCAATAAATCCGAAGCGCTTCTTAAAAATTCGACAATATTAAAGCCTTTGATTGAGCGGGCCGAAGCCTTACTGTATTTTTCCCCTTTTGAAATTATTATTGATGGCAGATAATACTCTTCCACCATTCTTCCGGCCACCAATCCGACTATTCCCTGCTGATAGCTTTTATCGGCAATAAAAATTAAGCTTTTCAGACCTTCTTTCTCAATTTTATTTTTGGCATGTTCCAGTGCTTCCTTCGTAAATTGTTGTCTTTCCAGATTGGTTTGATTTAGAAGCTCCGCCAATTTTTCGGCTTTCTTTTTGTCCGAAGTACAAATAAGCCGCAAGGAATCCATAGCACTAGCCAATCTTCCCATCGCGTTTAATCTTGGCGCGAGCAGATGTCCGATTTCATAAGTATCAATTTCTTCTTTAGTAATTCCTGCTTTGTTAATTAACGCTAATAAACCCACTCTTTTTGTGGCCCTTAATTTTTGCAAACCGTAATAAACCAAAATCCGATTTGCTCCGGTTAAAGGCACTAAATCCGCAATTGTTGCCAAAACAACCAGTTCAAGATGAGTGTCTTGAGGGGTGGTGCCGATGGAAAGGCTTCCGACAGCGCGCAGATCAGTGAGTCGTGAATGAGCACTGCCGGAAGGGAAATCGGCGACAGGACCCCGAATTTTTGAAATTTCCTGCGCTAGCAGGTAGGCTACTCCTGCGCCGCAAAGCAAAGTCGTGTGCACGATTGCCAAAGCTTTGGGCAGTTTTTTTGCCGGCACGTGGTGGTCTGTAATAATGACGTCAATTTTATTTTTGTTGGCAAAATCCACTGCTTCGTTTGCCACAATTCCGTTATCAACCGTTATGATTAAATCCGCTTTGCCTTTTTGCAAAAGATTTTTAATTCCAATTTCGGACAAACCATATCCTTCTTCAAAGCGGCTAGGAATGTAAGGCAGAACATCGGCGCCTAACGAATTTAAAGTTTCCCAAAGGATGGCTGTTCCGCAAATTCCATCCACATCGTAATCGCCAAAAACAATAATCTTTTCTTTATTTTTGATGGCTTTTTGAATTCTTTGCAGCGCTTTCTTCAATCCTTGAGCATTTATTGTGACTGCCGCAGGAGTAACTTTGGAAAGTTTTGGATTTAAAAAACTCTCAATTTCTTCTTTACTCTTGATGCCTCTGTTCCTCAGTAGAATTTTAATGAGATCCTGAATTCTTAATTCTTGATTGTTAATTCTTAATTCTGACTCGACCTGCCATTTTTTCATAAAGCTTATCTTCTGCTATACTATAGCAAACCCCGCCACAGCGGGACAAGTATGGCAACTTTGATACCGAAAGAGGTTTTGAAGATTTACCGCACGCTGGAAGAGCACAATTTTGAAGCCTATTTTGTTGGCGGAAGCGTCCGAGACCTACTTTTGAAAAGAAAAATTAAAGATTGGGATTTAACCACGAATGCGACCCCTGAGCAAATTGTAAAAGTATTTCCCAACGGATTTTATGATAATGACTTCGGAACGGTTGGAGTACCGGTAAAAATTGGTAAAGAAGACCATGTCGTTGAAATTACTACTTATCGAACCGAAACGGCATATAAAGATAACCGGCATCCTGAGAAAGTTTACTGGGGAAAAACTTTGGAAGAGGATTTAGGCAGGAGAGATTTTACTGTCAACGCCATCGCACTTCGGATCGGTGAAAAAAATATTTTTGAATTAGTTGATCCATATGATGGCGAAAAGGATCTAAAACAGAAAATTATTAGGGCAGTCGGCGATCCGAACCTCCGTTTTAAAGAAGACGCTTTAAGACTTTTGAGAGCTGTCCGGATTGCCACTGAACTTGGATTTACAATTGAGAAAAAAACTTGGGAGAGAATTATTGAAGATGCAATGTTGATTGAAAATATTTCCGCCGAAAGGATTAAAACTGAATTATTGAGAATTTTAGGAAGTGATAATCCTTACGCAGGAGTAATGCTTTTGAAAGATTCAGGACTGTTGGGCTTTATTTTACCCGAGCTTTTGGAAGGCATCGGGGTTTCAATGGTAAGACCGGGCAGGCATCACACTACCGATGTTTTTACCCATAACATTTTGTCATTAAAATTTTGTCCGTCTAAAGATTCTCTGGTGCGGTTTGCCACGCTTTTACACGATGTTGGAAAACCAAAAGTCGCCGCCAGAGACAAAGATGGATATGTTATTTTCCATAACCACGAGGTGGCTGGTGCCAGAATTGCCGAAAAGATTTGCGACCGTTTAAAGTTTTCCAAAAAAGAAAAGGAGAAAATTGTAATGCTAATTAGGAACCATATGTTTTCCGTCAATGAAAACCAAACCGATGCGGCAATCAGAAGATTTATCCGTAAAGTCGGCGTTGATAACGTTAAAGAGATGATGGATTTAAGAGTTGCTGACCGGCTTGGCGGCGGAACACAAACTGCCGAAAGTTGGCGGTTGAAATTATTCAAAGAAAAAATTGAGGAGCAGTTAAAACCAGCGCCATTTTCAATCAATGACATGGCAGTTGATGGAAATGATGTAATGAGAATACTGAACATAAAACCGGGCCCGATTATTGGAAAAATGCTAAATGAACTTTTTGCCGAAGTCGACGAAGATTTAAAATTGAACAATAAAGAGTATTTGGAAAAAAGAATTAAGGAACTTGGAACTAAAATCTGATAGAATAAGTTTATGAACAAACAAAAACTGCAGGAAGAGTTAAAAGAATCAATGCTTGCGAGAAACGAATTGAAGACTTCTGTTTTGAGAATGCTTTTGTCGGCAATTAATTATTACGAAATACAAAAAGGCGGAGCCGGATATCAAGCCACTGAGGAAGATATCTTAACTGTGACTCAAAATCAGGCCAAACAAAGACGGGATTCAATTGAGCAATTTAAAACTGCCGGAAGACAAGAATTGGTTGATAAAGAAACTAAAGAACTGGAAATTCTAAGCGTTTATTTACCCGAGCAAATGGGAGAAGCAGAAATTACCAAACTGGTTAAAGAAACAATTGCGCAAACCAGCGCAACGTCGATGGCGGATATGGGAAAATTAATGGGAGCATTAATGCCAAAAGTAAAGGGCAAAGCCGACGGAAATTTGGTTAATTCAATTGTCCGCAAAAACCTATCCAGCTAATTTCGCTATCGCTGCTCTAATTTCTACTAACGTTTGTCTCTCTTCAGGTGTATGATATGGCACAGCTTCCTCATTACACAAAATTCCTCCTACCGCTACATCAGCTTCAGTTATAGCACTACCTACTATTTTTATGGGGCCACGACTCGGCATGAGCCCATCAATATATTTATCGTGTTCATCATCGAATCCCCCTTCACGTCGGTAGGTTATTACTTGTTCCGTTCTGCGTGCTCTTGGATATTTAGCGTTAGGTCTTTCGAAAACGAGATGCTCATGCATTGTCATCCCGTCATCAGCCCTAAGCCAAGTCGTTGTATAGTGATTTGATTCAATACCTGTGCTGTATGTAGTTACTACTTTCATTTTGAAAGATTATAATAGGTATTATGCCTTAAAGTCAATCTAAACTTTATTTCTTTCTTTTCTGGAGCAGGTCTTGCCAGACTACCAATAATGGCGAGGCGTTGAAGATTGACGAATAGGTTCCGGAAGTTATTCCGATTAAAAGCGCCACCACAAACCATCTGATTGTTTCTCCGCCAAAAATTAACATTGCAACCAAAACAAGAATAACTGTTAATGAAGTGTTTAGTGAGCGGTCGAGCGTTTGCAGAATTGAATCATTAACCACTTCGGAGAAGTTTTCTCCGCCAATTCTTCTCAAATTCTCTCTGATTCTATCAAAAACAACAATGGTGTCATGAACCGAAAAGCCAATGACTGTTAAGACAGCTGTTACAAAAAGACTATCAATTTCTACGCCGAAGAAGTGACCAAAAATTGAAAAAAGACCGATCAGCACTAGAACATCATGGATTAAAGCAATAATCGCGCAAACTCCAAAACGGAAACTGCTGGTTGGTTTTGGCACGCTACGAAACGACCATGTGATATAAATGACGATTAATATTGAAGCTACTATTAATGCGTAAATGGCATTTTTTAAAGTTTCCGCACCAATTGTCGGGCCGACTGTTTCGTAAGACTGTTGTTCAAGGCTACCTAATTTATTCTTAAGTTGAGTCATTATCACAATGTCCTGATTTTGATCAACAGGTTGTGATTTAATCAAAACTTGATTGCCAGACGTTGCAATCCCTTGTATTTTAATTTTGTTCTGCGAGAAAACTGTAGAAATAGTCTTAACGTTAGCGCTTGAAACTTTGCTTGGAAAAGCCAAGGTTAGATTGGATCCGCCCGTAAATTCCACCGAAAGATTTAATCCAAAAAGAATCAGGGAAATAATTCCCGGAATAATCACGACTAACGAAATTAAAAAGTACCAATATTTTTTTCCGATTATATTTATTTTCATTTTATTTATAAATTAACCTTAAGAATGTTCTAGTGACTACAATGGCTGAGAACATCGAAACTAAAACTCCGATTGCCAACACCAATGCAAACCCTTTAACCATACCTGTTCCAAATTCGTATAAAACAAAACTGGTGATTAAAGTTGAGATGTTGGAATCCCTAATTGATGTCCACGCCCGGGAAAAACCCAATTCAATTGCCGTTTCGTGCGATTTCCCCTGTCTTAATTCTTCTTTCATTCTTTCAAAAATCAAAATATTAGCGTCAACAGCCATACCGATGGAAAGAATAAAACCGGCAATTCCGGAAAGCGTTAATGTTATGCCGTAAGGAGTGATCGAACTTAGTTTAAAAATCGCCAGAACAAATAATGTGTACAGGGTTAAGGCCACGCTGGCAATCGCACCCAGTTTTTTATATAAGGTTGTCATAAAAACGACAATGATAATAAACCCTAACCCTCCGGCGAACAGGCTTTTGGTAAGCGACGAACTTCCCAAGGTTGGTTCAATAACGCTGCTGGATAAAATACCTAATGGCACCGGCAATGCTCCGGCGTTTAATTCTGTACTAAGCTGTGTTGCCGTATCGGTAGTAAATCCACCGGTTATAGAGGCATCTCCCGTCAATATCGGTTCGTCTATTCTTGGCGCTTCTATCACCTGGTTATCCAAAACAATAGCCACTCTTTTACCCACCTCTCTTTGGGAAATGTCGGCAAATTTCTTTGTGCCTACGGAGTTAAAAAGAAGCTCTACTTGCGGGGTTCCGGTTTTTTGATCAAACCCAACGCTTGCTTGCTTAAGATCTGTTCCTGTTAAATTGGTCTTTTTAAAATAAGTACCCCCCGCATTGATAATATCCGGTGTTCCGAGTTTTGCCGCGGAGCTGGCAATTTCTTCCCAAAAAGTTAGCTGGGCCGTCGTACCGATTAAACTTCTAACCTGATTTACATCCGTCACTCCCGGAATCTCAACATTTATCCGGTAATCATTGCTGTTCGTGACTGCTGTCTGCACTAACGGCTCAGACACACCGAAAAGATTGACCCTGTTTTCAATGACAATTTTCGCGGAATTTAACGCAGCATCTTTTTGAGCCGAAGGGATATTTTTCATGTTTGCCTGAAGCACTAAACTGGTTCCGCCTTTTAAATCCAGCCCTTCTCGGAAATTAAGTGTCTTATTGATTTTTAAAGCGGTAAAAATAGAATTGGGGTCAAAATTAAACGTCTGATTGGCAAAATGAGCGTTGGAGAATTTTGGCAAGTTAATAAAAACAGCCGCAATAGTTAAACCGATAATTAGCCACAAAAGGTAACGTGGATTTTTTCTCATGAGAGCATGGTTTCTTCGTCACCGATAAGAACTACCCTGGAACCGGCCAGAATGGAAATTATAAATGGATCTCTTTTCTTTCGGCGGAAACTAAATTCTTCTTCGGTCATCACAGTATAATTTATTTCCGTGTTTAATCTTTTCTCTTCCTCCCGTACTAAAAGCGCCAGCTCCGGTAACACAACATTACCAACGATTAAAAGATCTACTTCATCTGGTTGGTCTTTCATTTTTCGAAGGAAACGACCTGAGAACATCGCGTATTTAATTCTTCCAAGTTTTACGCGGTTTTTAAGGATGTCCGCTCCCAAACCAACACTTTTGGAACCAATTCTTAAAAGATCGTAGTAAAAAGGGTAGTTTTTATTGAGGAAATAATAGACTCTGTTTGCCCGCGGCTCACGGGTTAAAATTCCTTTTTTCTCAAGAAATGCCAGCTCTCTTCTAACCGCGTTAATTTCGTCATGTGTCCTTCTTACCAACTCCCGAACGTGCAGCATATCGTTAGGAGAACTTAAGAAAACATTTAATAACTTTATTCTTGATTTAGAGGTGATTAAATCTGAAAACATATTTTGTTCTATCTACTCTGAGGACTAATATACATCAACTATTGTTGAGTTGACAAGTGGGACAAACTATTACTTTACGGTTAATACCCCATCCGTGGGCAGCACTTCGAACCAAATAAGTCCTCTATCAAATTGAATCTGTTTTCCGCTTGCGTCTTTAACTATTGTTCGCGAAGTCCTGGTATCTTTTTCCCAAGTTCCGTTAGTCCTCTTTCCGTCTTTGAAAATAATCGCTTTCCCCGTTCCTTTATTTTCAAACAAAAGATGATCATCGGCAACGTATCCGTCATTAGCGTTATCTTCAACCATTTCCAAAACTACTACGTTTTTTGCGGTTAATTGTTTACCTGTATCTTTATCTATATGCGGTTTTCCGCCATTTGCCCGCGCATAAAGATTCGTCTTTGGATTATATGTCCAGTCAACAAAGTAATCACTTCCGGCTGATTGCCAGAACTCTAAATGAATAGATTGGCTGGTTCCCCTTTGAGAAGTTGATGCGTCATCGGTGAAAGCGTATGGAACAAATTTTGTGTCCCAAGCTTTTCCATTTTCATCAACATTAGTTAACTTCCTGTTAGTTTTGGCGAAATCCAGCAATTTATCTACCGAAGAATACATCGTGTGCTCGGTGGCTACGTTTGGCAATCGGCCATAATCGCGCCAAAATGTCGGAAAGCCGATAGAGAACTGGTTTAAGTCGTTATAACCAGTCCAGCCATAAGTATCTAGCTGTCCCAGCGCATCTGCTGGTCCGGGCTGGTTTGCGCCTCCCACATGAGCATACAGAGGCGAATCTCCATATTCTGACATAAAGTCTATGTAATAGGTCCTAGCCGAACGAACTGGACCAACCTGACCCGTATCCTGACAGTAGAAGACAGCTAAAAATCTGGTGATGCCGCCCTCCGCAACTGCTTCGTAAATTACGTCCGCGCCGGAAAGTCCGGACTGCGGCCTGGCGTCAACATGATTTTCAATCATCACTCCCAAAGGTCGGTGTTTTTGCCACCATGCTTCTTGTTGTTTAGAGTATAAAACGCCATTGATCGGACACGCCTCTGTTTTGGGAAGAGTGTTATCAAAAACTACTGCTCCATTAGTACCCGTGGTCGCAACAGGTATGGGAGCACTGATAATCTGCGGTGATGCCTTTGCGAAGAAAAGATAAGAAGCGGAAGTTGCCAATAAATATAAAACGACTGCTGTAACGATTACTACTATTGTATTTTTTTTCATAAGCTTACTAACTAGCGCTTGCTTCTTTTAGAGACTTTTTCTCTTCTTCGGATAATTCGTAATCTACGCCTTTCCCATTAATGACTCTTTTTGCGTACCATCTTGTTCCGGACCTTGAATAAAGACCTGAGATTACTACTCCGGTATCTTTCCCGTCAACCAAAGACAAAATAAAACTTTGATCTCCCCCCGTATCCTTGAAAGGATTAAATCTGATTAGTCCAACTTTTTGGATGTGCAAAAGACCATCCTTTTCTATTCTAGCAGAATACTCCTTTAAGTAGTCAATATCCTTTTTATTGACGTCCATATCCTTAAGTAACTCATCCAAAACTGTCCGTAGACTTTTCTCGCTAACCCCTTTCGCCAGGCGGTTATAATGGCGCAAGATCCTCCAAAAGAAAATCGAAAGGGAGAGGAGCCAAACAAAAATTATTGCCAGGGTTAAAAAGAGGAGATTGGTTGGCATAATATCTTTTTATATTAGCCTCTTGACAGCCATCGTGTCAATAGTGTAATCTAGGCTCATTCATGGCTAAGAAGAGAAAAACTCGAGAACAGAAAATTTTAGCTGATTTACGTCATAACTTTAAGCACAATTTTATCAGCCAGGCTCCTCTTACGGAAAAAATCCAAACACAAATTACCCCTTCCATCATGATGCCGATAACCCAGAAAACGGCCGCTTTAAATGCTTATCCATATCTTATTAAAGACTTAACAAAAACCGCAATGTTGACTTTAGGCATTTTTGCTTTTCAGATAATTCTTTTTGCGCTACTTAAAAATCACGTTTTAATAATACCGGGAATTAGTTATTAAATTAGCTGCCAAAAAGGCGGCTTGAGAGGAGGTGAATTATAAAATGGCATCAATGTATTGTGTTAAATGTAGACAAAAGAGAGAAGACGCAAACGCGGAAAAGGTTACCATGAAAAATGGTAAACCAGCTCTCAAAGGCAAATGTCCAGTCTGTGGTACAGGAATGTACAGAATCGGAGCTGCCTAAATCTTGAAGTTCCTTCGAAGGAAATTATCCTTCAAGAGATAATAAAAAACCCCCACCTTTTTGGAAGGGGTTTTTTATTGGCAAAGTCCCATATTATTTTTTATATTTTAATTGTCAATAGGCAAAAAACGGTCATTTTGAAGCTAAATTTAGTTAATAAATATATATAAATAATAAAGGTGTATAATTCCTCCCGGTCGACTTATAGTCAAGTTTACAACACTATATCGATCTCAAATATGATTAATTTAATTGAAGAAGGAAGAATTTATTTGGCTGAAAGAGAACGAGTTCATTCGTTAAGTGGCGAGATTTTTCATTCGCTGGTTGATGTTGTCCAAAGAAAAGGAACGCCTATAAAAGAATACCGCATTTTTAATTTTAGAGAAATTGAGCATACATTAAATTCATCAACCTCTCCGATTCGAGTCTCGCTTACATTTGGAGGAAAAAATCCTGAAAAAACAAGAGTGGTATTGATGTGGATTCAAGGATCTGGAACTCTCATAGTCAAAAAAAAGGGCGCTGATCAATTTAAAGCTTCTGAGAAAAGAATGGGCAAGGACTATTATTACGAGCTAAGTGAAAATGGTTGGGATCGTCAAAGACTTGAAGGTTACTTATCAGCATTAAGACAAGTTGAATCAGAACTGGAAGTTTAAGAATAGCTTATGAAAAGAAAAGAACTGACTAAGGACATAAAATTAATTAAAAAGTGTAGGAAGATATTAATTGATTTATATTCTAACGATATCAATATGTTTATAGATTTATTCTTCTATGAAAACCCTGTTAAATCGGAGAATGAGAACTTTAAAATTCTTGAACAGGCCGGAATATTAAGAGAAGAAAATAATCAATGTTTCGCAAATGTAATGGTTTTTCCTTTTAGAGGAAAATTAATTGTTACCGATTTCCTTTTATCTTTATATAAGAAAAAGAATGGAAAGTTTACAAGAGGACTGGACGACGTCTGGGTAATGTTTCCGCATGAAACCCTTCTCTTCATTGAAAGACTAGATAACATAAGAGGTAAAATCGCTTTAGATATGGCATCAGGTTCCGGGGCAATATCATTATTTTTGGCAGAGAGGTTTGAAAAAGTTATTGCTTTAGATATAAACCCCAAGGCGGTTAAATACG
Organism: Patescibacteria group bacterium; assembly: GCA_035510535.1. Taxonomy (GTDB): domain Bacteria; phylum Patescibacteriota; class Microgenomatia; order Levybacterales; family UBA12049; genus DATKGX01. Next base: position 11,044 of record DATKGY010000039.1, on the reverse strand, counting down.
CAAGATTCAATGCCGTTTTGAACAACCTTGAGAACAAAATAACTAATATTCAGTCGGATTTATTTTCCGAATTTAAGGATATAAAATTTGATTATATTTGTTGGAATGGACCAACGGTTGCATTACCAAAGGTTAAAGAACCGGAAAAAGTTTATCCACTCTACACTTATGGAGGACCGGACGGAGCTGAATTCACAAAAAGGTTTTTAGATGAAGTCTTTACTCACGTCAATCGCAAATTCAAGATTAAATGGTGGGATGGTTCCTTAGGCGATTCAAACCAATCTGTGGTTGAACAATATATTCGGGATAACTTTTCTAAATCTCCGATAAAAGTAACAATTGAATTTCTAAATAAGAGACGGGGCGTTCCTCTTAAGGAATATGATAAGTTATATGTGAAATATTGTTTGAATAAGTTTGATCTAAGTCAAGACAAAAATGAAGAATAAAAACACTAAAATTGTTGAAGAATGGTATAGAATGCTTAACGAGCATAAGCTCTTTAACGTATATATTTCCCTTATATCGATAGAGCCAAATGATCATTTCGAAGTAGTTTATAAAGAAACAGACAAAACATATGTAGGACCGAGACAGGTTTATGGTTTTGAATGGCATTATGTATCTCGTAAATTTATCACCTCCTACCTAAAAAGTAATAGCGGCTTCTGATTTTATTTTCCTTTATAGTGGATGAGTTTGTAGACTTCAACTACAGAAACGTTCCAATGGCCGGCGATGTCTGCCCGGCCAAAACCGGCAATTTCCCATAGCGAGTTTCCCAATGGCTCACAAGGCAACGGACTTTCGCAAACTACAAGCAACTGGTCGGTAACACTTTTTCTCTGCGGGTCATCCTGAGTGGTTTCAATGGTTACCGGTTGCTTGCCGGCACTCCAAATGTTGAAGAAATATCTGTAAGCGTAGTCTGAATTACCACTGCTGATAAGCGCAAAATTGAAAGGCTTCGCATCGGTTCTGGTAAACACAAAATCCGCGATTGAGCGCATTTGGTTTAACTGCCGATTAGGCTGGTACTGAAATGGTATTCCATCAAGATTTAAACCGACAATGATGAAGAATAAGACTGACGCTAAAATAATTCCTATTTTGAAAAACTTGATATTTTTTAGAAAATCCAGACTTTGCGCAATGAGTAAAAATGGTAAGGGAAACAAAAAGGCAAAGTAGTAATCGTAAATTTCTTTTTTGTAAAAGCCAAAAAGAAGAATGCCAACTACCAACCAGATTGTCAATAATAAATATTTATTGAAATCTTCGCTTTTATGTTTATATGCTTTGTAAAGTCTGGAAAGTATGACAACACAGGCAAAAAGTGCAAACAAAAGAACAAAAACTTGCCACACGAGAACTTGCGTATGAGTAAAATAATTTCTAAAGTCCGGCGTTGGAAAATAAAAAACGAGCCTCCCAAAAAGCCTAAAGAAAACATCATAAATGGTGGTAAAATAATTAGGACTTGCGCCGGTTTTACCGGAAAACAAAACAAAAGTGATAATACTTTTAAAATCCAAAAAGCCATGCCTTACTTCAAATGCCAGAAACGGCGACCAACCAATAATAAATCCTAAGAAGATCGCAAAATAATTATAAAAAAGTTTAGAGATTACCTTAAAGGTCTTTGTTTGATGGAGAACCGAAAGCAAAACATAAACTAAAATCACTATCCCCAAAAATATAGCCAAATAATGTAACTGCATCGCAATTCCGAATAATACTCCCGCGGCGAAAAGAAGCTTTAAACTGTTTTTCTTTAAAGCTTTATAAACTAAATAAAGAGTTAAAAGCGAAAAAAATGGTAAGGGATTTGGGTTCCACGAAGATCTTGAATAAACAATTACTAACGGCGAAATAGCGTAAATAAGTGCGGTTATTAATCCCACTTTGGTATTAAAAAAATCTTTACCGACAACGTAAATAAGCCAGACGGTGGCGATACCAAAGATGGCCACCATTACTGCCGGCCCGACGGGATTGTAATTAAACAACCATAAAAATGGCGCCATAAAATAATAATAAATCGGTCCTAAGAAAAATCCTCCCACCGACGATGTGGGCCCCAGAAGCGTTAAGTGCCCGTGTAAAATATTATAGACAACCAATACATCCCTGCCTTCATCGCCCAAAAAAGTCATGTAATCTTGGATTCTATAAAGCCTCATGAACGCAGCAACGACGAGAATTAAGAGTAAAACAATTTTTTGAGCTAAATTTTGAATTTTGAATTTTGAATTTTGAATTCCCATTATTTTGAGGGTTTCTTACGCCAAATTATCAATCTGTAAACTGTAAAATTGTAGATGAGTAAGATTGCTGTTCCGAAAATAAAATAAAGGAAGTAATATTTTTTCCCGAACAATGTGTCTCCCAAGAATATTATTCCCGACTGAATAATGATTACGCCGATTGCGGATGTCAAATAAAAATGCGACATTTTCCACAAATACTGTAAAATGCCATTAATCTTTTCTGTCTTAAATGTCCATAAATTATTAAGATTATAATTTGAAAAAATAGCGGCAGCTGCTCCTGCAAGATTTGAGATTATGGGGTCAATCTTAAAAATCTCTACCATGGTTCTTAGGATTACTGCTTGGATAATAAACCCTGTTCCTCCGACGACCAAAAACTTGCCAAACGGTCCAAACAGTTTTTCCTTGATGCTGGCCATTATGACGTAACTTAAAGCATTAACAATATATTCCAAAGCAGGAAATTTTGACATCCCCAAAGTCCTATCGGAAAAATGGAAAGGAACTTCTGCAATTTTAAAACCGTCCTTTACTGCTTTATTAAGAAAAGCGATTTGAAAAGTGTAGCTGGGATACGAAGCAAGTTCTTCTTTCTCTTTTAAAAATACTTCTTTCTTGAGCGCCCTGTATCCTCCCGTCCAATCATGAATTGAAAACTTAAGCAAAATAAATCTTACTAAGAGGTTTCCAAAAACAGAAAATATTTTCCGCTTAAGCGGCCAATTTTCGGGTATTGAACCTCCCTGGCTATATCTGGTTCCGATCACCATGTCATACCCCTCATCAATTTTTTGCAGGAACTGTGGAATTTTTTTCGGATCGTGCTGCAAATCGGCATCCATCTCAAACATGACGTCCGCACCTTTATCCACCGCGTAAATCATTGCCCGAATATAAGCCGCCCCCAATCCGTGTTTTTCTCCAACGTTAATATCAAGATTTTTCCACTTTTCCATTAGACCTTTTACGACATCTGCTGTGCCGTCAGGCGAGCTGTCATCTGCAACTAAAATGTGCATCTCGTGGTTTTTAATTTCGGGGAAAACTTCTTCTTCTAAGATTTTTATTAAGCGCTCGATGTTGCCCTTTTCATTATATGTCGGGATTATAACTACAACTTTCATATTGCCTCTCTAAAGTATTGTATCGTTTTAGTAAGTCCTTCCTCAATACCTATCTTTGGTTCCCAGTCTAAAAGTCTTTTTGACTTGGAGATATCAGGCCTTCTTATTTTGGGATCATCCTCTGGTAATGGCTCAAAAGTTAATTGAAAAGATAAACCCGAAATCTTTTTGATAATTTCCGCCAGCTCTAAAATAGTCTTCTCACTGGGATTGCCTAAGTTTATAACTTCTCCTTTTGTGTTATCTGAAAACATTGCTTTTTCAATTCCAATCACCATGTCTTCCACATAACAAAAACTCCGTGTCTGTTTTCCGTCGCCGTAAATTGTCAGCGACTGATTATTAATAGCCTGATTAATAAAATTAGAGACAACTCTTCCATCATCTTTTTGCATCAAAGGCCCGTAAGTATTAAATATTCTGATTATTCTAATATCCAAGTCAAACTTTCTTAGATATGCCATCGTGATTGCTTCCCCAAACCTTTTACTCTCATCATAAACCGAGCGCACCCCAATCGGATTAACATTCCCAAAATAATCTTCTGCCTGCGGAGACACTTTTGGATCCCCATAGACTTCGGACGTTGACGCAAAAAGAAATTTCGTCTTGAGTGTCTTTGCTAATTCCAATAGATTATATGTGCCCAAAGAATTCGCCAGTAAAGTTTCCAGCGGAAGGTTAATGTAACTTTTGGGGGATTTTTTGTTGGGCGATGCGGGACTGGCTAGGTGAAAAATAAAATCTGCTTGAATATCATCCAAAGGCTTCGTGATATCTTTTTCTAAGAAGTTGAAGTTCTCGTTCTCTTGTAAATCTGCAATATTGCTTTTATTGCCGGTAACTAAATTATCAACGCAAATAACTTTATAATTTTTTGCCAGTAAGCTTTTACACAACTGCGAGCCTATAAAACCGGCTCCGCCGGCGACTAATACGGTCTGCATATTATTTTTTTTCTCTTGCGAGGTCGGCTTCAACCATTATTTTGACTAATTCTTTGAAGCTCGTTTTGGGTTTCCAGCCAAGCACTTTCCGGGCCTTGCTGGCGTCTCCAATTAAGTAATCTACCTCTGCGGGACGCATATACTTGGACTCGTTGGCAACGACATACTTTTGCCAATCTTCAATTTCCGCAACTTTAAACGCCTCTTCAACAAATTCTCTAACGCTATGGTTCTCTCCCGTTGCGATTACATAATCGTCGGGCTGTTCTTGCTGCAGCATGAGCCACATTGCTTCGACATAATCACCCGAATATCCCCAGTCTCTTTTTGGCTCAAGACTCCCTAACTCTAATTTATCCTGTAACCCGAGTTTTATTCGGGCAACGCCGTTGGTAATCTTTCTAGTTACAAACTCTATCCCACGCCTTGGAGATTCATGATTAAAAAGAATTCCCGAGCAAGCAAATATTCCGTAACTTTCCCTGTAATTTACAGTTATATAATGACCGTAAGCTTTGGCGACACCATAAGGACTGCGCGGATGAAACCTAGTGGTTTCTCTTTGCGGAGTTTCCGTAACTTTACCAAACATTTCCGAAGATGACGCTTGATAAAATTTAATTTTGGGATTAACGGTTCTAATTGCTTCCAAAACCCTGGTAACACCAAGAGCAGTGAATTCACCGGTTAAAACCGGCTGATCCCAAGAAGCTTTTACAAAAGACTGGGCGGCTAAATTATAAACTTCGTCGGGCTGTGATTCTTTTATCGCATCACTTAAAGAACCCTGGTCGAGTAAATCCGCGGAAAAAAGTTCAATTTTGTCGGTAATGTCTTTAATGTTCTCTACGTTTGGAGTGGAAAGCCGACGCACTGTTCCGGCTACTTTATAGCCTTTCGAAAGAAGAAACTCTGCTAAATATGGCCCATCTTGTCCGGTAATTCCGGTAATTAAAGCTGATTTCATTATTTAATCTATTTTAGATAATATTTCGCCAATAGTCTAGTGTATCTTCTAGGGTTTTTTCTAATGGGATTTCCGGCTCCCAACCCGTAAGCGCTTTTAATTTTGTCGGGTTGCAAACAAGCTCCGGTACGTCACTCGGCCTAATCAGCGCTTCGTCAACTTCTACTTTAATTTTAGTCTTAGTTAGAGAGAGAAGTTTATCTAAAATAGCTGAGATCTTGTAAGAAATTCCCGTTCCAACATTATATACCTCACCCGCTATCCCTTTTTCCATAAGCAGAGCATAAGCCCTAACAACATCCCTAACGTCAGTAAAATCTCTCTTAATCTCTATATTGCCCGTGGGTAACACCGGTTCTCGTTTCCCCTTTTCCATCTCGGCTATTTTTTGCGCAAAAGATGCTACAACAAAGTTAGGCGACTGGCCCGGTCCTATATGATTAAAAGGCCTTGCTCGAATAATTTGGGATTCGTATGACAAGAAATATTGTTTACCTAAAAAATCTTGCGTCAACTTAGAAACAGCGTATGGGTTTGCTGGATTAAAAGGGGTTTCTTCGTCTATGGGGAGATCTTCTTGACGTACGTAACCGTAGATTTCCGCAGAAGATATAATTAGCATCCGACATTTAGATAAATTGTTTTTCCTAACCGCTTCAAGAATATTTATCTGAGAAGAAATGTTATTGATTACTGTTTCGTTTGGAGATTTAAAACTACTTGCGGCTGATGCGAATGCTGCTAAGTGATAAATAATATCTGGTTTTACCTTTTTTATTAACTCTAACGTTTCTTGTTCATTCCTAAGATCTACCTTTAAGAAAGTGATTCTATCTTTTTTTAAGTTCTTTAAGCTTTTATCAAAAAAGTAGGTCCCAAAAAGTTCATCCTCTGTTTTTCCCAGCAGATAATTAACGAGATGGCTGCCCACAAAACCGGAAGCTCCTGTAATTAATATCTTCTTTGCCATAATTACCTACCAACGCCCTGATAAACAAAGCCCAATTTCTTAGCTTCCGTTGGGTTATAGATATTTCTTCCGTCCAAAATAACCGGATTTTTCATTGCTGTTTTAATTTTACTTAAGTTAAGTTGTTTAAACTCATTCCATTCGGTTAGAATAATTAGAAGCTCGGCATCTTTTGCCGCCCCATAAGCATCTTCACAAAATTCAATTCCTGTAATTTTTTTCTTGGCAGTTTCAATCGCGATTGGATCAAAAGCTTTTATTTTAGCGCCCGCAGCTTTAAGCGCATTGATAATCGTGATTGAAGGCGCATCTCGCATATCGTCGGTGTTGGGCTTAAAAGACAAGCCCAAAACACAAATTGTTTTACCGTCAGTTTTCCCGTTAAGAAGCTTCTTGGCTTTAGCGACTATGGACTCCATCGCCTGATTATTAACCCGCTCTACCTCCTCCAGCAAAGTGAAACGGTAACCATTTTGTTTGGAAATGTGAATTAGGGCCCGAACGTCTTTCGGGAAACAACTGCCGCCATAACCCGCTCCGGGAGAAAGAAACTGGTTACCGATTCTTTTGTCATAGCCTATTCCTTCTAAAACTTTCAGTCCGTCTGCGCCGGTTAACTCACTTAAGAAAGCGATCGCGTTGGCAAAGGAGATTTTTACGGACAGAAAAGCGTTGGCGGCATATTTTATCATCTCCGCGGTTTCAATATTGGTTAAGACATAATTGCCGTCAATTGGTTCATGCAATTCCATCAAAATCTCCTCTGCTCTTTTGGAATCTGTGCCAATCACTATCCTGTCCGGATGCAGAGTATCGGAAATTGCCTGTCCTTCCCTTAAAAATTCCGGAACAGAGGCTAAATCAAAAGTGGCTTTCTCCGGCTTAACCCTTTCAATTAACTCCCTGATTTTTTTATTTGTGCCAACCGGAACAGTGCTTTTTGTCACCACAACCGTATGTCCATCAAGATATTTCCCTATTTTTTCGGCTACTTCATAGACGACCGATAAATCAGCATCCCCTTTGGCTTTTGAGGGGGTTCCAACGGCAATAAACACAACGCTTGAGGACTTAATTGCCTCCTCATAATTAAGTGTGAATAATAACCTTTTGGCTTTAACATTCCGCTGGACGATTTCGTTCAGAGCCGGTTCATAAATGGGGATTATGCCATTTTTGAGATTGTTTATCTTTTCTGCGGTGTGGCCAATTACCCAAACGGTATTACCAAGATCGGCAAAAACCGACGCTGTCACCAACCCTACATACCCGTGCCCTACAAAAGTAATTGTCATATTTGAAATTTTTCCATTTGCGCTTTTACTTCCGCTATCCCCTTGTCAAAAGTAGACATTTCTATTCCCAGTTTCCCTATTTTATCATTTTTAAGATGAAGACAAAAGGGCCTTGGAGCTTTACCGGCAAAATATTCCCTTCTTGAAGTCTCTGAAATTAAAGACTCGTCAAAGTCAAATGTTTGGGCGATTTTTATTGCCGCTTCGTAAGGAGTAACCGTCTGACTGCCGACGACATGGAATATCCCTACTTGATCCAAATTGATTAGAACATCCAAAGCGTTAACAATATCATCAATAAAAGTCGGAACCATGATGTGATCGGTAACCATACTTAATTTTTCGCTTCTTTCTAATCTGACTATTAAAGCTCTCACGAAATCATTTCTTGCAAAATATGCTCTGTAAGGATAGGCAAGTCTGGCGATTATATAATCTAAACCTGAAGATTGAATGAACTTTTCCCCTTCATATTTTGTTTTTGCATACCAGTTAACCGGAGATGGATGGTCGTTTTCGGAATAAGTTCTTTTTTTTCCGTCAAAAACAAAATCAGTTGAAATGTAAACTATTTTTTTATTGGCTTCCTGACAAGCCTTAACTATATTTTGCGTGCCAAAAACATTTACCGCCCACGCAGTTTGTTCATCTCTCCAAGCTTTTTCTTGTTCCTTGGAATCTTTAATCTCAAGGATTTCTTTATCTCTTGCTTTATCTAACTCACAACCGTCAACATTTGTTTTACCGGCCATATGTAAAACTATTTGAGCTTCGGAGGATGAAATTACATTGAGGACCGCTGCCTTATCAAGAATATCCACGCCATTGGTTCTGTTGATAACTTTAAAATCATAAGCATCTCCCAAGAGCTCGACAAACCTTGAGCCGACTAGACCTGTTAATCCGGTTACTAAAATCTTTTTTTTCATATTTTTCCAAACACTGGTAAAGAAAATTTTTCATTGAGATATTTAAGATAAAGTTGAATTGTTTCGAAATGATCAAAGCCGAACAAGTTTTTGTCGGGCAGATTATCGAAACTGAACCAACTTATCTCACTTACTTCATTATTCAAAGTTTTTCTTCCTCCTTTAACTTTGGCGACATAAAAAAAGGCGATATTTTGCCTATCTTCTTGTGGCCTATTCGGATTATCGGCAATGCGTAGTAGCAAAAACGGCTCTGCCTGATATCCCGTTTCTTCGAAAACTTCTCTGACACCTGCTTCACTTACTGTTTCATCTCTATCAACAAAACCACCAGGAAGGGCATATTTTCCGCCATTAGTTAAATTATTTGCCCTCTTTATGAGAAGTATTTGGTTTTCTTCATTTAAGACAATAACATCTGCTGTTACGTGTCGAAAAGAAGCTTCGTGTCCATTCTCCAAGATGCATTTAATCATTTGCCGTATTGTTTTTGGTAGTATTCTTTGTATTCTCCGTTTTTGACATTTTTCCACCACTGCGTATTTTCCTGATACCACTGCACAGTTTTTGCCAGCCATTCATCAAAACCATGTTGCGGTTCCCATCCTAATTCGGTTTTTATTTTTGTCCAATCTAATGCATATCTTCGATCATGTCCCGCTCTATCTTTGACATATTCTATTGAGTTTTCATCTTTCCCTAAAACTTTTAAAATCTTTTTGATAACTTCTAAATTACTGATATCTTCAGTTAATCCTCCCACACAGTAAGTTTCTCCAATTTTACCTTTTCCCAGAATTAAATCTATCGCCCGGCAATGATCTTCGACATACAACCAATCCCGAACATACAGTCCGTCTCCATAAACCGGAACTTTTTTGTTTTCTAAAAGATTTGTAATTGCCAACGCTATTAATTTTTCCGGGAATTGATAAGGACCGAAATTATTTGAACAATTAGAAATTGTAATGGGTAAATTATATGTATGATAATAAGCTTTTACTAAATGGTCTGAACCGGCTTTGCTGGCTGAATATGGACTTCTGGGATTATAAGCTGTTCGTTCATTAAATATGCTCTTGTCTTCTAGATTAAGGCTTCCGTATACCTCATCCGTTGAGATATGATGAAATCTCTTTACTTTATTAATATGCGCTGCTTCTAGAAGTACTTGTGTCCCGAGCACGTTAGTTTTGACAAAATCACCCGGCTTAGTAATACTTCTATCGACGTGGCTTTCCGCCGCAAAGTGAACAACAATATCAACTCCTTGCATTGCGTCACCGACAACTTTTGGCTCGCAGATATCTCCTTGCACGAATTGATAATTTGGATTATTCTGAATGCTTTTTAAATTTTCTAAGTTTCCGGCGTAAGTTAGTTTATCTAAATTGACTATCGAATCTTGTGGATGATTCTTAAACCAATAGAGGATAAAATTTGAACCGATAAATCCCGCTCCACCGGTTACTAAAAGTTTCATTTATATTAACTCTCCTTGCTTTACCTTTTCTGCAACTAAATTGTTTGCTCTAAGTAATTCATCAAACGAAGTCCCTGCGTCAATCCACCAGTCTATAAGCGAACAGGACATTGTCCCTTCTTTCACATAAAAATTATTTAAGTCTGTCACTTCTAATTCACCCCTTGCGGAAGGAGTAAGATTTTTAATGAATTTAAAAACCTGGTCGTCATACATATATATTCCCGTTTGAGCAATATCGGATTTCGGATGTTCGGGTTTTTCTTCAATCGAGATTACCCTTCCGTCTTTATCCATTTCTATGACGCCATATTGTCCTGATTCCGTTGACATTTTTATTCCAAATACCATCGCTCCCTTATCTCTTTTCTCAAATTTTTCTGCTTCGTTCTTAAGATTAAATCCAAAAATATTATCTCCCAAAACCACCAACAGCTTTTCGTCTTTGGCAAAATCTTCCGCCAACATAATCGCATCCGATATGCCCCCTTTTGGATTCTCTTGAACAGCATAAAATAGTTTGAGTCCAAACTCTTCTCCTGTACCAAGTAGATTTTCAAAATGTCCCGCGTGATCAGGAGAGCTCGTTAAGAGCACTTCTTTTATTCCCGCTCTGGCCATCGCCTCAATTGGATAATAAATCATCGGCTTATTGTAAATTGGCAATAAATGTTTATTAGTAACCGACGTTAAAGGGCGAAGTCTGGTCGCCAGCCCTCCGGCCAAAATCATTCCTTTCATATTAATCCTCCCGTCATCATAAAGAATAAAATTGATAAGCCTAATGCCCCAATGAGAACATATTCTATCATAATTCTTGCGCTTAGCTCATGATTGATAAGATGATGCAGTACTCCCCATAAAACATAGAAGAATATTGTCAATAAAATAACTAAGCTCTGTAATTTAATGTTTGGGCTGGTTAATAAAATTAGAGCCAGTCCCAACCCTAAGATTGCCATAAGAGAAAGATAATATCCGAAATGTTTCTGAAGTTTTTGATACATTTAAATAATTGCTCCTCTCAAAAGAATTATAACAATGGCAAACATT
>DATKGY010000038.1:0-18504 GCA_035510535.1 Patescibacteria group bacterium | reverse complement strand
TAATAGAACGCCTAAACTTCCCTTTTCTCCGCAAAAGTTCTACACTAAATATATGGCCATCCGGCATTATCACCACCGTTACCATTTTAGTTATTTGACTTCAAAAAAGCGCCATTTCTCCGCGGCATTAATCGTTATCGCGGCTTTGACACTGATACTGCTCGCGCTTTTCCATTACCTCACTCCCCAGCGCGTTTTGGACTTAAATGACCTCTCCCCGACCATAATTCTTTTGGCCTCGTTTAACACTCTCTTCCGGCTGTTAGTCGCTTATACTTTGTCTTTAGCGCTTTCGCTTCCGATTGCGCTTTTAATCACTAAGAATGAGCGGATGGAAAAAATTCTGCTGCCCGTCTCCGACATTATCCAATCGGTGCCGGTTTTGGCTTTTTTCCCGATTATCGTGTTGGTTTTTATCAAACTGCACGCCACCGAAGGAGCAGTTGTATTTATTTTGTTTATGGCCATGCTTTGGAACTTGGTTTTTTCGATGATCGGCGGCTTAAAAACTATTCCCAAAGACATTTTGGACGCGGCGAAGATTTTTAATATCAAGGGCTTCATAAAACTAAGATATGTCACGATTCCGGCCATTTTTCCGTTTATCATTACCGGCTCGCTTTTGGCTTGGGCGCAGGGCTGGAGCATTTTAATCGTGGCCGAAGCCTTGCATAGCTATATTCCAAGCGGGATGGTGAACAGCGACCCGCTGGGATTGGGCAGTTTGCTGGTGAATGCTTTTTCCAAAGGGGAAAATAGTGTTTTCTTGGGCGCTTTAATTACAATGGTTGTGCTGATTACCCTAATTAATTTTTTTGTCTGGCAAAAACTGTTGCATTTGGCGGAAAGGTTTAAGTTTGACTAAAATTATTGATTTCAAAAATGTCTCGCGCGCATACAAGGCGGCTAAAGTCACCGCCATTTCCGATGTGAGTTTTGATGTGAATGAGGGTGAATTTTTCTGCTTGGTTGGTCCTTCCGGCTGTGGAAAATCGACAATTCTACGGCTAATTGGCGGCATTGAGCTGCCAACTTCGGGCGTTATTGAGAAACCGAACGAAGTTTCCATGGTGTTTCAATCCGGCGCGCTTTTGCCTTGGATGAGCGTTGAAGAAAATGTTTCCTTTGTTAATAAAGCTAAAGGTTTATCGCGAATGAAAATTGAGGAACAAACCACTAAATACTTAAGGATGGTCGACCTGGAAGCTTTCCGCTTCCGCTATCCAAGAGAGCTTTCCGGCGGGCAACAGCAAAGAGTTGGCATCGCCAGAGCGTTGGCGATTGAACCGAAAGTTTTGCTTTTAGATGAACCGTTTTCGGCTTTGGATCCGGTGACGACCGATGAATTGCACGAGTGTTTGTTGAAAGTTTGGAAGGAAACCGGAAAGACAATCGTGATGGTTTCACATTCCATTGAGGAAGCAGTTTTGCTTTCCGACCGGATTGCAGTCATGAAACAAGGCGGCATTAAAGAAATTGTGGAAGTTGACTTAAAACGCCCAAGAAATGAAGAATCCAAAGAGTTTTTGAACCTTCTGGGAAAAATAAAACTCCTCCTCGAGGGCTAGTTTTTCAAATGAAGATGAGGGACATTAACCCCATTGCGGTGCCTAAAAGCGAACCGCCGATGACGTCCGACAGCCAATGTTCCCCCAAATAAATCCTACTTACGAACATCGCTCCAACAATAATAACAATCAAACAATAGAGCAATTTTTTTTGAGTTTCTGATAGCTTCTTAAAATGATGGATTAGAAATATAAAAATTACTGCCAAAAAAGTTGTTCTGGCCAAATGCCCCGACGGATAAGAAGAGCCGGGCTGAACATAAGAAGTTGGAAACTGAAAAGGAATATCATATCTAAAAAATAAATATGGCGGGCCGGGATGAGCAACAAACGCTTTCCCATAAAGCTCCAAAAGATGAAAAAACCCAAACAGGAATAGAACAAAAATATACTTCAATTTTCGAATAAATATCCACAGAATGAGCAAAAATACGCTCACAATTTCAAAGCTGGCAAGCAAGCTTAAGACTGAAAATGGTGTTGTCATGAGCGCCGGGATCTTATTTTGCAACCGAACGGTTGTATCAAAATCTAACTGCGTAAATAAATTTTTGTGGACTAAATAAGAAAAGAGAATAAAGAGAATAAAGAGCATTGTGCCAAAAAATACAAGGTATTTTTTCATTGTTCTATTGTTACATTGTTAAAGGGGAAAATCAATCTTGCAATTGAGCAATCGGAGCAATTTAACAATTTATGACAGATTTAGTTCCTTTAAAAATTGCTTTAATTCCCCATTAATATCGGGATGCTTCAATCCCAACTCCACAACGGTTTTTAGATACTCCAGCTTATTGCCCGTATCGTAATATCTGGCATTTTGAATTTCGATTGCATAGACAGGTGTTGTTTGCGCAAGAGCGTTAATGGCTTCAGGCAGATAGTACTCCCCTCCCTTACCGGGTTTTTGCTCGTTAAGAATCGGAAAGATATCAGGAGTCAATAAATAATTCGCGACTATTGCCAAGCTTGACGGAGCATCTGCTTTCCCCGGCTTTTCAACTAAACCTTCAACTTTCCAAACCCCCTTCTCCACTTCGGTCCCCTTAACATAACCATAACGGTTATAATCATCGTCTCCATCTTTTATCATTCCACCCAAAATCGTAGCGTTATATTTTTCGTAGGCTGCTATTAACTGTGACGCTCTACTTGGCTGCGCAACCACAAATTCATCTCCCCATAAAACTAAAAATGGCTCGTCTTCAAGCGCCGGTTCTGCCGACAAAACCGGAGTGGCATTTCCGTAGGGACCTTTTTGCCTAATGTAAATAAAGTTGGCCATATCGCCAATTCTGGTGATTTCTTCTGCCATCTCTTGTTTGCCACCCTCGTTCAAATTCTTGATTAACTCTTCGTTTGGTAAATCGAAGTGATCCTCAATCGCCCGTTTGGCCGAACCAGTAATAATAATGACGTCTTCAATGCCTGCGTTAACTGCCTCCTCAACTACATATTGAATAACCGGCTTGTCGACAATCGGCAGCATCTCTTTGGGCATGGCTTTTGTTTGGGGTAAAAAGCGGGTGCCAAACCCCGCGGCGGGAATAACAACTTTTCTAATCTTCTTCATGCGTATATTTGATTGTAAGGGTTATAACAAATCCTGTCAACATTTGACATTTATAATTTGCATCTATATACTGCCGACATGGTAGACCGTCAACCAAATCCCTTTAAAAGATTAGCAATTGCTGCAACGCTGGGAGCAGCTGCTTTGGGTGTTGGCGGTTGTGCAACTTCGGAAACAACGCAAGCAACATCATCGCCCAGAATTGAATCACCTGCGGCATCTCCTGTAACTTCACAAGAAAATAACCCAAACCTTATTAATAACGACCCTGTGTTAACTCTTATTGCTATAGGTGGTGGCGTACTTGCTTTCTACTGGTTAGGTTTGGCACTCACGGGCATCCCAGAACCAAAGAAGAAATCTTCACAGAGATAATCTCTTTGCATATTTACACAACCATTAATTTCTGTTAAAATGTTGACAAATCCCATAAACTCTTTGTTAGGTTAGGGATTTTAATTTATGGCAACTACACCGGTAGTTTTCTTAAAAGAAGTTCGGGATGAACTTGGAAAAGTTGTCTGGCCAACCAGAGACGAAATAATTAGATTAACGGGAGTAGTCATTTTAATCAGCGTAATCGTCGGCATTTTCTTAGGCACAACCGACTTTATCCTAACAAAATTAATCGGGTTATTAATAACTAGACGCTAGATTAATGATTTAAGATTAAAGATTTATGAATGATGATAAAAAACAAATAGTTGAAGATCAAGTTACTGAACCGGAAGCTCCAGTCGAAATTCCTGTTGTTGAACCTGAAACTCCAGCTGAACCTGTTCAGATCGAAGCTCCCAACGAGCCGGAAATCGAAGCTAAGGAAGAAGAAGGCGACGTTGCCCCAGCCGAAGAAGTAGTTTTGCAAGAAACCGCTCCTGAAGAAAAAGCCGAAGAAGTTAAACCGCATTCCCCTGCCGACGACGCCAAATGGTACATCGTTCACACTTATTCCGGACACGAAAATAAAGTCTCCAAATCTTTAAAACAAAGAATTGAGTCAATGGGTTTTGAAAACCGCATTTTTGACATTATTGTTCCAGTCAGAGATACAGTAAAAGTTTCACAGGGCAAAAAAGAAACCATTAAAGAAAAAATCTTTCCCGGCTATGTTTTGGTAAAAATGATTTTGGACGACGAAAGTTGGCTGTTGGTACGAACCACTCAGGGCGTCACCGCTTTTATCGGCGCCGGCAATAAACCGACTCCGATTTCCGACAAAGAAGTTGCGGCTATTCAAAAGTTTATGGCCACCGAAGAGCCGTTGTACAAAACCGCTTTTGTCACCGGCGAGGCAGTTAAGATTACCGACGGTCCGTTTACCGATTTCTTGGGCACAATTGACAATATTGACGAAGCCAAAGGCAAACTCAAAGTGTTGGTGAGCATTTTCGGACGCGAAACTCCGGTGGAACTCGACTTTTTACAAGTTTCAAAATTGTAAGGGGTGGCAGAAATGGAAAGGCTCCCGACAGCGCGCAGACCAGTGAGTCGTGAGTGAGCACTGACGGGAAGGAAATTTCTGACAGGACCCCGAAAATATATGGCAAAGAAAATTAAGACAATCATTAAAATAAATATTCCGGCTGGAGCGGCTACGCCTGCGCCGCCGGTTGGAACGGCACTTGGTCCACACGGACTCCCCATTATGGAGTTTGTTAAAGCGTTTAATGACCGAACCGCCGATCAAAAAGGCACCATTGTTCCGGCTGTAATTACGGTTTACGAAGACCGCACTTTTTCGTTTATTGTTAAAAAATCCCCAATTGCGGAAATGATTAAAAAAGCGATGAACTTAGAAAAAGGCTCCGGCAAGCCGGGCAATGAGAGCGCGGGAACACTGACAAAAGCGCAAGCCGAGCAAATTGCCAAAGATAAATTAGAAGACTTAAATACCGATGAAGTTTCGCAGGCGGTAAAGATTGTGGAAGGAGTTGCCCGCTCAATGGGCATCAAAGTAGCATAATATGGGTAAAATTAGAGTCAAAGCCTTCGGAGACGAAGAGCTGGAACAAAAACAAAAATTAAAAGAGGAAAAACGCAAAGAAGCCAAAAAAATGACTAAGGTTCCCGGCATGAAGGGCGGGGAAAGGATTGTCGCGGTCGGCCCCAGCGAAGAAGAATTGGCGACGTTAGATAATAAAGGGGTGGCAGAAGAGGAAGGGTTCCCGACAGCGCGCAACGAAGAGAGCACTGGCGGGAAGGAAACTTCTGACAGGACCCCATCAAAAAAACATTTGGAGCAAAAGGCTTTCCATTCACAAAAATACCAAACACTTTCCGACCAGTTCGATAAAAGCAAAATCTATACTATTAAAGAAGCGTTGGAGCTCTTGGAAAAACTGCAGCGGAAATCATTTGACGAAACTGTTGAATTACATTTGAACACGCTTACCAGCGGGATTTCCGGGCAAATTACCCTCCCCCACGGCACCGGCAAAGTTACCCGCGTCGCCATCGCCGACGACAAAGTAATTGCCGAAGTTGAAAAAGGGATTATTAATTTTGATGTTTTGGTCGCGGAGCCCTCGATGATGGCAAAACTGGCTAAAGTTGCCAAAGTTTTGGGACCAAGAGGTTTAATGCCAAATCCCAAAAACGGCACGATTACGCCCAAACCTGAGGAAGTCGCCAAAAAATACGCGGGCGGACAAATTAACTTTAAAACCGAGGCCAAAGCGCCAATCATCCATTTAACGGTTGGCAAAATGTCATTTGGACCGGACAAATTAACGGAAAACATTGAAGCCCTAATCGCCGTAATTAAAAAAACCAATATCGTAAATGCAACTCTAAAGTCAACGATGAGCCCGGGCGTGAAGATTAAGATCTAATTCTCCAACTAACCTCCAGCGCTTGCTTTCTGGATAAAAATCCCTATAATAAACCGCATGTGGGCAGAGAAACAAAATGGAGTTTTAGTTATAATACCATCTTTTGATGACATGGCTAATTTGGAGACAGTGAATCTGCATCCGTTGGCGAAAGAGTGGGAATAACTCAACCTGACGCAAAAATAGAACTCCGCCACCTTGAGACAATCAAACGTCCTCCTGCCACAGGCAAAACCAGGGCTCAATTATTTGCAAACGGTGACTTAGTAATCTTCCTTTCAAAGCAAGACAGCCGGAATTGGCCTCTAGAGGGAATAAAAATAGAAAGAACATCTATTGAAACACCTTTAATTAGAGACGAGCAGTTTAGGAAGGGGTTACTGGAGGCAGCAATTCCGGAAAAAGGAGTTTTAATTAACTTTGGGCATCTGCAATCTTCCAGAAGCCATCCTCATTGG
The DNA here is from genome assembly GCA_035510535.1 of Patescibacteria group bacterium. Lineage (GTDB taxonomy): Bacteria > Patescibacteriota > Microgenomatia > Levybacterales > UBA12049 > DATKGX01. Next base: position 12,074 of record DATKGY010000038.1, on the reverse strand, counting down.
TAAAGCTCGCCCTATTGACAACCACCCAAACCCGCAGTAGAATCACCCCAATATGCGTGGAGGAATTGAAAATCAACTTCATCTCTCTCCCGATAGCGTTGCCACCACGACAACGCCACCGGGACATTTTTCTGCTGACAGTCCTTTTGCGGAGAGCTTTCGACTTGAAGCTCATGTTGCAAGCATTGGTATCTATGCTTATGTTGCCGAATTAGGAGAAAGTTCAGATCCAGCTTATCGAGCTTGGGAAGAAGTCAGAAATCGCAGGGCTGAAGAATTAGTTGGAAAAGTGTTTGGCTCCGATGGAAAACGATTGCCATACACCGGATTTGAAGGATATTTTGTCGGAGAATCGCCCACAAGAATCGTTGAGATAGAAGAAAATCTAGGGGAGCATATCTTAAGAAATATTCATCTTAACTTTGGAGCGCACGATGTATCCTCTGGTCTTAGGGAACACGACGTGCTAGCGGCGCTCCATGGAAAAACAATGGCTGTAAAACATGTTCGTGAAATTATGGAATTTTTCGATTGCCTTTTCAAAGAAACCCTGTCAGAGGCAAGGCCTATAACTCCTCCGGAAACATATGAGCATTTCCGAGCAGGCACTTACCAAAGAGTTGAATCAGGTCAAACATTTACTGAAGCTGTAAATTCCCTTACCAACGTAACCATTGCGACACCAAGAGAAACGGAAGCATACGATGCTCTGGCACGAATCGGAGTATTCGGGCATCCCGGACTAAGAGGAATGCATAAAGCAAGACTAAGTGCAATGCGTGAGACAGAGCATGAAGAACCAACTGTTGAAACTAGCAGGTTCGCCAGACTTGCATTTCCTGTTCCAGCAGGCTTATTAGATGACGACAACCCGTTATCACGCTAATCTACATATTAATTTGACATTTCCTCCGTTCTGAACTATCATCCACAATTATGAATCTTGAACGCATCAGACACACCATCAATACGGAAATTCATGACAGAGTAAACTTAAAGCTTGGTTTAATTTTACTTGCGGTAGTTAGCACGTTTTTTGGAATAAATGGCCTAGTAAATGATAACCTGGGTGGCTACGTAGCGCTTGGAACCGCGGCGCTCTCTGGGATCACGGCGGTGGCAATAAATCTTGACTAAACAATCAATATAGGCTATAATTCTTGTCTTATGTCAGTTGAAAACAGAGCAAACAACGAATCGAGTACGGGTGAAATTATTACCATACTTTTACCATTTGCAACTGTAATCCTTGCTGCTATTATTAACGCGGGCAATACCAGTCTTGCCGCTCCATTCATAGCTGGCGGCGCAATTGCTACAGGAGTATCGGCCGTAGGCACATATCTTCACAACACTTTTTCAGCACCCCACTCAAACTAACTCTTGACGATAACAAGCTCTTCCCAGATAATTCTCCAAACTAAAACAACTTATGCTAAAATACACTCCTGCCGCAAAGTATGAGAGAAAGAGAAACACATTCGTTAATCGGAGCAACCAGTTGGGCAATTACCCGGCGAGTTCTTCACCCGCAAGCAGAAGGTATCGAGAATTTTGCAATTTCTAGAAGACATTTAATAGAAGGCGGATCAGTACTTATCTATGCCAATGACCCCCTGGAGAAAAAGTCCGTTCCTGCGACGGCCATCGCGGTTGAAGATCACCTCATTTCAATTAATCATCTAGTAGTATTTGTTTCAAGGAGACAAGTTGACTCAAATTTAGGTCTACCTAATAAAGCACAACATTATTTTCTTATGAATAAGTGGGCAAAATCTCCAGGAGTTACCATGATTCCAATTGTTCAGGAAAAAGACCGCTGGAGATATCCAGATTGGGTGGAATTTAACACCGCTGCGGAAGCAGAGGGAAAAGAATTAGCGAAAACTTCCGGCAATGTAATTGTTATTACCCCGGGCGGAGAGCGAACCCCTAAGCTTCAAGAAGCAAAGATAGGATTCGCGGCACTGTTTCGCGATGCCAAAGAAATCGCTATGGCAATGCCAATTGCTGTACCATACAAAGCTAATAAAGTTATTGCAGGCCCTCCAATTTCATGGGAGGATTCACTTAAGGATCGTGAAAGAAACCCCGAAATGTTCCTAAAAGATAGATTAATGGCTCGTCTTGCGCTTATTACTCCCGAAGAAGAACGAGGATTCTACGCCGAAATGGCTGAAAAATTTGTTATGCCGCCAACCACCGCTGAGTAGGCTGAGATACATCGGTAACACTTTTGAGTTAGAATAGCTATCTCAAAAGGAGGTGATAACCGATGAAATCAAAATTACGCCTTTTGGATCGTGAAGTGGAGTGGCCAATGCAACATTTTTCATTATGCTAAGTTTAGCAGGTGTTTGCATAAATATTTACTATGATTTTACTTCTCTTCTCCCTAAGGGATAGACAATATCAGCTGTTGGAAGATTTTGATTATCAATTCTTACGAATGGCACAAATTCCCTACCGACCCGAATTGGAGCTGCTTTACCGCCCGCGCCTCTTGGCCTTTTGTTTTTAACCGGCCACTTTGGCGTTTCTCTTACCGAATAAGCGTTATAAGGTTCGGTCGGTTTTGGCGCAAAACTAGCAACTGTACCAGTTGGCGTATCATCTAATTCAGTTACTGCCTGGTCAGAACTGACAATAATTTTTCCTTTAGAATCCTTGTGTAATTTAAATTTAGTATTAATATCGATATAATTACCGGCTTGATCTTTTCTCATAAAATGCTCATGCCCGTAAACTAATTCATCGGGGTTAAGAAGCGCAACTAATCTTTGGAGATTTCTCTGGGTAATTTCCCCCTCTCCTGTAGGCAATTTACCGTGTTTTGTCCAATCTGGAACCGCATGAGACATCATCGCTACCGTTTTACCTCTTCGTCTTGCGGCTCTTACTCTCTTTTGAATATCTTTTATCTTTTCCGTGGTTACTAATCCTTTTTCGGCGCCAACTGGCATTACTGTCGCGTCAAATGGTACAAGAATATCTAGGGATTCCTCGCTTTCCACAACGCCTAGGTTTGTAAAATATGGTATCCCATGCTTTCTAAAAAAGGTTTTGGCATTAAATCTTCTTCTTTCTATTGGTAGAGCAACCGGGCTTTCTGTGCCTGCCTCAAAATCGAAAGGAAGCCTCGCATCCCAATTCCCCTGTATAACATAAACTCTTGCTCCTGATGTTCTTAATTCTGCCGCCATTGTCAAAAATCTTTCATAATAATGTTCAACGTCGGCAGCTAAATAACTTATTAATTGCTCTGATTGATCAGAAACATAATGCCCGTAATGCTTATAATCACCATATTTTTTCATTCCTGCCAAAACTTGATCATCGGTTAATTCTCCTGCTTCTCTTCTGGTTTCTTCCAAAGGCTTTTTTTCATAGCTTTCTAGATGAGCTTGAAGGCCAATCAAATCAAGATAACCTGTTCTAAGTTCGGATAATATTTTTTCGTCATTAGCTCCTTCTTTTTGCAGTTTTTTATATTTATTATAAAATCCTTCGTAAAATTGCTTTTGTAGATCTGCAAGTGCAACAGATCCACCGATATCTCCCAATAAAAACACCCGATCGAACCTTTGCGATAGAACCGATTCTCTAATTTTCCCAAATGTATCATCATCTAAACCATGTAAATCACTGATAATTCCATCTCTTTGCGTATAATGCTGCTTTATCTCCAAAGCCTTAACAGCACTATCTGTTTGCCCGAGACGTTGTTCCATAATCACGCTAAAAGGATGCGTGCCAATTCTATCCGCTTCAGCAATAATTTTTCGCCTAAGACCCATTGCCCTAGTAATAGGGGTAACTTCTAATCCATTAGTATCCGGATTTCTAAATGAAGGCATTTCGTTTGCCATAATGGATTGATTATATCACAGATTTACAATTTGTCAATATTATAGGTTGTATGAAGATTTATTTGAGGCTAGATTAAATCTTATTATGACTTATAGTACTTTAGATTCCCTATCTACTTGCAAAACTAACGGGTCCTTTTTAAGGATACTTCTGGCTACTCTTTTAAGCGTAACCATCGTTGTCATGTTGCCGGTGGGGTTCGCAACCGTATGCCAAAGAGTACCTTCCATGGATTCTAGCGGGAACTCAACAATTTGTTCTCTTCTTTTCCCAGATTTTGCTTCTATCAAAATACTTATCCTTTTGGTGCTTGAACATTCAATTCCGACTAGCCACTCATCTTTACTTAATATAGCTTTTGAAACTCTTTTCTCAATTATTTTTCCTGCTTTTTCTTCTTTTATTATTATTTCTCCTATTAAAGGCACTGAAAACTCTTCGACAAATTTATGCCGATGCCAATTCGATTCACCATCAAAATTAGCGGGCAACCGGGTAATTTTAACTACTACTGGAATATGTGAGTCTCTTTGGTAAAAATAAAAGCCGTTTCTTTCTTCCCCACCCTCGCGGTATTCGGTATCAACTTCTGATAATGGAATAAACATACTTTAATTGTAGCTTAACTAAGAAAAATATCAATCTCACAATTTAACACCTTGACGCAAATCAATTCTTCTGGTAAACTTACTAAACCTAAGACAGCAAGTCTCTAAATAAGAATAAATCTTGCCGAGGCCAAATAAGTATCTAGAATTTAGTATCTAGTATTTTGCAGCTTCCCTAGGGAAGCTTTTTTATTATTATGAACGATAAAATCAGCGCAAACAGGCAGAAGAAAATCGAAATCGTTGCGGGTTTGAATGAAAAAATCGCCCGTTCTAAAGCGATTATTTTTACCAATTTCGAAAAAGTCACCCACAAACAACTCGAAACCTTAAAGAAAGCCATCAAACCGATGCAAGCCGAGTATGTCGTCGCCAAAAACTCCTTAGTATTGAGAGCCTTAGACGAAAATAAAATAAAACTTGAAGGTGAGAATTTGCTTGAAGGCCCCACCGGAACGCTTTTAATTTACGGCGACGTCGTCTCCCCTTTGAAACAATTGGCCAAAACTATTAAAGAATTGGGGCTTTTGAACGTTAAATTAGGAATAATGGAGAACAAATTTTTAACCGGCGAGCAGGTCTTGAAGATCTCGACTTTGCCAACTAGAGAAGTTTTATTAGCCCAAATTGCCGCTGGACTAAAGTCTCCAATTTCCGGCTTACACCGCGCTTTGAATTGGAATTTGCAAAAATTAGTGCTGACTTTTAAATCGATTGAAAATTCAAAAGGTGCATGATTGTTGCATTGTTGAATTGTTGCATTGTTCAAAAACAATCTAGCAATTTAGCAATAGAGCAATTTCACCGACAAAGGAGGTGACATATGGCAAAATTAAGTAATGAAGAATTGTTAAAAGCAGTTGAAGAAATGTCAGTTCTCGAACTATCTGAATTTGTTAAAGCCTTGGAAGAAAAATTCGGAGTAAGCGCAGCCGCTATGGCAGTCGCCGCTCCAGCAGCCGCAGCTCCCGCAGAAGCAGGAGAAGCAGTTGAAGAACAAACAGTCTTTAACGTCGTTATTGCAAACGGAGGAGCAACCAAAATCGCAGTCATTAAAGCTTTAAGAGAATTAGTTCCGACATTGGGACTCTCGGAAGCAAAAGGATTAGTTGACAGCGCTCCAAAGGAAGTAATGACAGCAGTCAACAAGAAAACAGCAGAAGAAGCTAAAGAAAAATTAACAGCAGCGGGCGCTACCGTTGAATTGAAATAAGCTGAATTTGCAAATTTCGCAATCTTCCCCCGTCACAGGGGGATTTTTGTTGCTAAAAAGGCTGTTAACCATTTTCCCTCTTGACAAATTTGTTCTACTTTGTTACTTTATAGTCAATTACATAGTATATTGATATGGCAGAACAAATTTCAATAAACAACCTACCCGATTTACTCACTGTTCGTGAAGTGGCGCAGATTTTAAGAGTCTCCCCTCTCACGATTAAACGTTGGGGTAAAAGAGGCAAACTTCCGGCTATTAGAATTAATTCCCGCGGTGACAGAAGATATAAAAAAGAAGCCGTCCTCTGGCTCCTTGGCATCCAAGCAAAAGAAGAATAAAGTCGCTCCGCTCCAATTTCTAATTCTTGATTTTTAATTTCTAAATTTTTATCGACGGCGAAATCTATTATTCCAAAAAGTTGATTCTTCGGGTAATGGTTGACCAAATTGTACCTTAGCCCTACAACCTACTTCATGACCAACCGGAACCTCTGCTTCTCCCGATGAATTCGTATCAGGAACGACTCCTACTTTACTTACTAAATGATCACCCTGCAAATCAGAGGATGCTCCATCAAAAGCTGTAATTGTGTCTACTTGGGATAATGAAGGATCAGTCATTTCTTTTGGTAAAAGCATAACCATATTACAGAAAGAAAAAACCATTGTCAATTGGGATTTTGAGGTATTTTGAAATTATTTAACAAAATCTGAGCCGACGATAACCAGGATTTGGGCGTTTGGTTTTGTTTCTCCGGAAGGAATTGAAGAACTAACACTGCCGCCCAAAAGATTGGCAATTTGCGCTGCCATTTGAGCCTGATTTCCGCTTAAATCAATCACTTGTGTTTTGGCATAACTGCCTTTTGCATCCGCTTTGCCGGAAACCATCACATTGCTAAACGAACCGGTTATTTTAGTCTCTGCCGTACCCGCCAAACCCACCGTTGTAGTGCCATTGTAGATTGCCACTGAAACCTTCGCCGGGGTGGGAGAAACTAAGCTTGATGCGGAGCCAGAAGCTGTCGGTGAACCAATATTAACCGGCGCCACCTGAATAATTTTATCAATGCTTTCCCGAAACAGAATTGCCTCTTTTGCCTGGGTATAAATCAAAACCTTATCGCCGTTTTTTGCCAACGCAAAAAACGGCTGTCCCGCCAGTTTGGTAACATCCGAAACTGTCGCAATCGTCGGAGTTTCACCGCTTGGCAATTCGATTAGCTTCCCTACCTTATTAATTAGGTCCTTTACTTCCGCATTTACCGGAGCTTTTGGATTTTGCAAAAGCGCTTGTGTTTGTTTGTACTGATTATAATAATAGTAAGCCGGAAGAGAAGCAACAATTAAAACGACAATCACCAAAATCAACCAGAGGCTTTTGTTTGACCTAATTCCCCCCAGTTTCAAAGCGGGCATTTTCATCTCTAATTTATCATAAGAAACTCACCGCACGCTTGTCAAGGATTGCTTGGATTCTAGATTTGTTGTACAGTAAATATGAATGACTAAAAAAATATTTTTCCTGCTCTTATTTTTTTTATTGACCGCTTTTCTTGCAAGCGCCTCTTCTGCTTACACCGGCTTTACCAGCGCCTACTTAAGATTGGATAACCCAACCGCCAACGCTCCCCTTTCCGGAACTGTCTGCGCCCAACCTTTTACTAGCGGAACCGAGGCAAAAGTTGTCCTAACCTTTCCGGACAGCTTTAGCGTCTCCGCCAATACCAGCAATTGGAGCACTAACGTTAGCGATATTCCCTCCGGAGCAACTGTTTGGCCGGGCATCGGCGCCACCGCCTCAAGCGTTTCCGGCAATGCAGTCACTTTTGTCAGCGGTGATTTAGTGGTTGGCACTTTGTATTGTTTTAATTTTTCAAGTAACTCTTCCACCATCGGCGCCGCCGGCAATGACCAAAACGGAACAATTGCGACCAAAAATTCCTCAAATGCAACAATTGACTCAACTACTTACGCGTTATCGATAGTTACCGACAACCAAATTAAGATTACAGCTACTGTTCCGTCGCAAGTCAGCAGTTTACCAATTTCAATCGAATCAGTCACCACCGGTTCACAATTTTCCCAAAATACTACTCTTGATTACAAAATTACCTATGGTTCGCTGGCCAGCAGCGCCATTCCATTGACGATCCAAGCCCAATGGTCGCAAGGCACAATCGAAGGCAGTCCGACACCGTCGGTTGACATCGTTGATTATGTTATCGGCAGCGCGTCTGATGCATACGGTGGGGCGACTGCCATAGTTGACACGGTTAATAATACCATCACCTGGACCATTCCCTCTTTTCCGGGCAATACCGTAGATCAAACCGTTACGTTTAGTTTGAAAACCAACACCTCTTACACCGGCGCCAGCAGCGTCAGCTTTGATGTTTCGGCCAGAGCCATTTCCGGTTCGACTGTCACTCCCGACCAAACCGTAACTCAAACATATTTATATAGCGCCCCTGCTGCGTCAGCTTCAACTCCAACTCCAACTCCCACTGCTGGCGCCAACGCTCCTTCCGGGGGCGCCAAAGCGGCGCCGTCAGCAGGACTTTTGCAAGGCGCGCCCGCCGCCCTGTTTGATATTATTTCGGCAACCGTCCACGCGGCAAAGCAAAATCTCATTCCGTTTATTATTCTTTGTATCATCGCATCGGTATTGCTAATATGGCTGGTGATATTTGCCGTGCGGCGGATCAGGGCGCGTGCGGACGCCAGGAAAATCGAGGAGGAAATGAATGCCGCGCCGTCTCCCCAACCTAAGGGGTTGAAAAAAGCAAAGAGACAAGGGACAATAGATAATGAAAATGGCAATTAAAATGAAATTATTAAATAAAGTTCTCTGCACTTTTTTGTTCATTGCGCTTCCGGGGCTAATTTTGCTGTCACCCCTTGCATCTGCTCAAGTAAGTATAACTAAGAATGCCCGGGTTGATACCGGTAACGCAGGACTCACAGTAAGAGTGGCTCCGGGAGAAGTTTTACCTATTTCGGTTAAATTATCAAACTTTGGCGGAGGCAAAAGAGTCGATGTTCTGCTTAAGTACTCTATTTTTACGAATACGGGAGAGGAAATATACACGACGAGTGACACCGCGGCGGTGGAAACGACGGCTAGCTTTGTAAAAACGGTCCAAATTCCTTTTGGCACGGCGCCGGGAGTCTATACCGCCAAAACTTCCGCTACATACCAAGGCCAATTGGCACCCACTACTACCCAATTTTCTTTTACAGTGGAACGAAAAATTCTCGGAATTTTTCAAAGCGATTTCTTTTTCTATGGAGGCATTAGTGTTCTCGCCGGTATTTTTATCGCCTTATTGGTCTACTTTTTGGTCAGACGCCGACGCACGACAAGGTTTACGCCCTTAGATTATTCCAATATCCCCCACGATAAGCGTACTTTCTACGAAATCTTAAGCGACACGATTATGCAAATGCGCGGGCGTGTCGGAGACCAAGCGCTTGAGATTGCCTCGCATATTGACGGACTTAAGATTGATAAAGAAACCGGCCGCGTACTGGATTTAACCGAACCCCCGGCAAAAATTATTGCTACTCTTGTATCTGAATATGAAAAGCTGCTTGGTAAAAAAGTCAGTTTTTCATTCAGGGGAAATACTTGACATCAAGAGAAAATAGATCTATAAATTTATTAGGGCATGAATTGTGGAAACGCAAAAAACAATACTGATCGTTGAGGATGAAAAAAATCTCCGCGAGGCGATTGCGGATATCCTTCGTCTCAAAAATTATCTCCCCCTTGAAGCGGAAAACGGCAAGGTAGGCGTAGAAATGGCGCTCTCAAAACATCCCGATCTTATCTTGCTTGACCTACTTATGCCGGTAATGGATGGCATGGCGGCTCTTAAAAAAATCCGCGCAGACGCTTGGGGAGCGAAAGTTCCCGTTATTATCCTCACAAACCTAAGCGCGACCAATGAACAGCTGGTGGAGGACATGGTTACGCATAAACCAATGCATTATTTAATTAAATCGGATTGGAAACTTCATGATGTCGTTGCTAAAATTGAAGAGATTTTAAAAACATAGGAAAATATCCACTTAGCAGGAGGGGGGGGTGAGACTACTATGGAAGATAACGGAGAATCAAAAAAACTCGCACTGCATTACATGCAAACGCTGGTAGATATAGCCAGAGAATCTTTTTTAATTCTTGATTCCGATCTACGGGTGATTTCCGCCAACCCGACTTTCTACCAAAACTTTCAGGTTGAGCCCGCGCAAACAGAGGGCAAACTTCTTTATGAATTAGGCAATGGTCAATGGAATATTCCAGAACTGAAGAAATTGCTGGAAGAAATTTTGCCGGGTAAAAAAGTGGTCAAAGATTATAAGGTTGAGCATGTTTTTGAAACCATCGGGGAGAAAACAATGTTACTCAATGCTAAACAAGTAGACACGGTACAACTGATTATTTTGGCCATTGAAGATGTCACCGTCAGAAAGGCTCTTGAAGATAAATTAAGCCAGTACACTAAAAGGCTTGAGATCAAAGTCGCCGAACAGACAGTCAATCTTGCCAATCGCGTGGAAGACTTGGAACGGACAAATAAAACCATGGTTGGGAGAGAATTAAAAATGGTTGAACTAAAAAAAGAAATTGAAGAGCTAAAGAAACGAGTCAAAAACGGCAATGGCAACCACTAAAACGGCCGACAAAAATGAAATCTCAACTTCCAGAGAATTTTTATAAATTACTCTTTGACCATATGCTTGATGGACTAGCCTATTGTCAGGTTCTTTTTGATGAGCAAGGACATTCTATTGACTATATTTATATAGAAACTAACGAAAATTTTGAAAAATTGACGGGACTAAAGAATGTTGCGGGGAAAAAAGCCACAGAAATAATTCCGACAATTGGTGAGTCCAACCCCGAGTTATTTAAAGTTTCCGGCCGCGTTTCTTTAACCGGAAAGCCGGAAAGTTTTGAAACATACATTGAAAAGCTAAGAGTATGGCTTTTTATTTCGGTTTATAGAATAAGAAAAGATTTTGTCGTGGGCATACTTCAAAATATAACCGACAAAAAACGGATGGAGAAAGATTTGGAAAATGCGAGTAAAGCTTCTCAAAATGTTCTTGAAGATTTAAGTACGGAAAAGGCTAAAGCGGAAGCGGCCGAAGCCAAAGAAAAAGCTTTATTAATAAGTATCGGCGATGGTGTGTTCGCGACCGATCAAAACGGTAAGGTTATACTCATAAATCGCACGGCAGAAACGCTCACGGGCTGGCACAGCAAGGAGGTAATGGGCAAGATATGGCCGGTGGTAATTGACCTTGAAACCGGAGATGGCATAAAAGTACCACCAGATAAAAGACCGCTTTTTTTGGCTATTCATGCAAGGAAAACTACTACTACTACTACTACTAGTTCATCTTATTTTTACGTCCGGAGAAATGGAACTAAGTTTCCGGTCGACATAACGGTCAGTCCGGTAATAATCGGGGGTAAAATTATTGGGGCAATATCCGTATTTCGCGACGTTACCAAAGAAAAAGCGATTGACAAAACAAAGACGGAATTTGTTTCCCTTGCCAGTCATCAGCTTCGAACGCCTTTGACCACCATCAGCTGGTATACCGAAATGATTTTAAAGGGTGACGTCGGTAGGATTATTCCCGCACAAAAGAAATATCTTGAAAAAATCTATCAGGGCAATCAACAGATGATTGGACTGGTGAATACTCTTTTGAATGTTTCCCGTATTGAACTGGGGACACTTGTGGTTAAACTAGAACCGACTGACATAATTAAACTGGCGCAAAACGTGCTTGACGAGCAAAAACCGAAAATTGAAAAGAAAAAACTGATAATTAAAGAAAGTTTCGCTAAGGATGTTCCAACGTTTTTAGCCGATCCGCAGCTTCTACGCATGGTTCTACAAAATCTCCTCTCCAATGCTGTGGAATATACTCCGCCCGGAGGGAAAATTGAACTGGCAATTTCTTACGATAGTAAAAAGGCGATACTCATAGAAGTTTCCGATACGGGCTACGGCATCCCAAAAAATCAGCAGGATAAAATATTTACCAAGCTTTTTCGCGCCGATAATGTCAGAGATAAAGAAATCGGCGGAACAGGTTTAGGCCTCTATATTGTCAAATCAATCGTGGAGAATTCCGGCGGGAAAATCTGGTTCAAATCCAAAGAAAATAAAGGCACTACTTTCTACGTAACGCTTCTTTTAACCAAGCCTGTTGTTAGCGTCCCCGGCTCAAAAAGTTGAAAAAATCCCACAGACAATAGATAATAAAAATGGTAATTAAAATGAGATTATTAAATAAGCTTCTCTTCGCTTTTTTGTTGGTTGCGCTATTGGGGTTAACGGTGAATAAAGCGCTAGC
>DATKGY010000037.1:0-2083 GCA_035510535.1 Patescibacteria group bacterium | reverse complement strand
GTTAAAGAAACTTTAGACAACGGAATTTTATTAGGTTATCCGGTCGTCGACATGGAAGTCACAGTTTATGACGGAAGTTATCATGACGTTGATTCTTCGGAAGTGGCTTTTAAAATCGCCGCGTCCAAAGCCTTACAGGCTGCGTCCAAGAAAGCCGACATTACATTGTTGGAGCCAATTATGAAAGTTGAAGTTACCACCCCAAGCGAGTTTATGGGAGACGTAATTGGGGATTTGTCTGCCAAAAGAGCGCAGATTATGGGAACGGAAGAAAGAGGTAAAGCGACCATTGTTTTGGCGATGGTGCCACTCGCAGAACTCAGTGGATATTCAACCACTATCCGTTCAATGTCACAGGGTAGAGCATCTTATTACATGGAGCCTTCGCATTACGAAGAAGTGCCGCAAAATATTATCCAACAAATGTTGGCTAAATCCACCTTCACCGGAAGAGTTGAGTAAGGTTATCTTTAACTTTATACTAACCGAAGCGGTGGAAGTGACGGTTGCGGATCCATTGCTTCATCGGTTCTTATTTCTATAGCAAGGAGAGCGTCAGCTGCATGATTAATATACGCCATGTCCGAAGCCTTAACTCTTGATACCACAACGTCGCCATCCCGTTTGTAAGCTAATAATTCACCCCGCGAATTTAAATAATAGTCAAGTTCAAAATTATCGGGAAGCTCTACCGATGTAACAAAAAGAAGCTGCTCTTGCACAGTGCCTAGAATACCCGCGGTTGAGCAGATAGTAAGTTTTATTGTTGGGAAAATATTATTCAATTCATGATCCCCATTGATATGAGCTACACCATCTCTAAGCAGTTGTTTATTTACTTCCGCAAAGCTTGCCAAAGCCTCAGATAATCTGTGCTTGCGCAAACGTCTGACTTCAGTTATTGCCATAAGCGCAAACCCCCCCGCGTCTTTGCTAATCCTTGGAGCATCCACGATTTCTATTCCTCTTGCCATAAGTATAGGGGAGTTTACACCTTGAGTTTAGTATTGTCAATGCTAGCCAAATCCACTTTCATCGGAAGATTTGAATAATCTTCAAAAGTGATATAATTTATTTATGCAGCAAATAAAACGGGCATTTGTTTACGGATTTTTACTTTGGCTCGTTCCATTTTTAGCTTCAGTTGCTATCTTCCCGCTTAAAAAAACCGACCCGGCTTTTTTCCAATCAATACTTGGTGTTTTTTCAATTACTTTAGCTGTAATACTCACGGTTCATTATTTCCGCAAAACTCAAGGAAATCTTAAAGAGGGAATTTTCTTAGGACTAATTTTTGCGGTTATCAGTTGGTTTTTTGACTTCTTTTTCTTCATTTGGGGACCAATTAAAATGCCACTTATTGCCTATATTAAAGAAATCGGCATCGGCTATTTACTCTATCTAATTATCACCATCGGCTTTGGATATTCTTTAAGAAAGCCGAAAATTGACAAAGCATAGATACTAGACTATAATCCCATAGTCATGAGCTTGATATTCAAAGAATCAAACCCTTATTCACCTGCTGGATGGAATCCTTGTTCAATAGTCAGAGAGCTACTTCCGCATCAAACCCCTACCGGTATTACAATGCCAGAACATAAAGGACTAATTCAGTCGATTGTATTTGATTCTGTAACTAATAAGGGCGAATCAATAATCTACCTGGCTTCACCTATAGCTAATGTTCCGGAATCGGCAAACGATGTAGTTGGGCATATGGAACCGTTGGCAATTTTAAAACCGGGAGAATCGTTTTATTTTGCGATAGATGATTATATAGAGGCGGAAGGTCCATTTGAATATTATCCCCAGGTTGTCCGCGTTACCCAAACCTAAACAGAATCTACGGAGAATTAGAAGTCTTTAGCTGTTACATCAGAATTAAAATCTCCAACTTGATAATCTGCAATAGACAATACTTGTTCTAAGTCTCCGTCGGTAACTGCCTTAAGGATAGATCTCTCCGGAGAAGAAGAATCAGCAGGATCTTTGATTAACATATGCGATTTTTTTGTTAACCTTGCTCTGGCTTCTCTCCAGTTTCCATTTGATTCGTGCCAAGCGGCTGAGCCTATCGTAT
>DATKGY010000036.1:0-8020 GCA_035510535.1 Patescibacteria group bacterium | reverse complement strand
AGGTTCAAGCTCAATTGTAGATACTAAAGCTGGCGTTGTTACTAGATCTGGATTGTTACTACTTGTTTCTATCATAAGTTTGAAGAATATACCAAAATTTAAGGGGAAAAGCAACTATTTCAAATCAATTTCGTAGGTTTTTCCGCCGGAGAGGACGTAGATTTTTTTGTCTTGTTCCAAAACTTCAAAATCCTTGGCGTTTTTCAAAATGGCGGCTTGATACTGGTTTTTATAATTGCCGCTTTTGTCAAAAACCGCAATTCTTTGGTTGCCGTTATCCAAAACATAGACATTATCGTCATTTAAATTGGTATAAATCCTAGTTGGATTAGCAAGAGGAGTGTCTAAGCCGGCGATGGTAAAAGTATCGGAGCTGCCTTTGGTAAACTTACTGATGTTTCCGTCTGAAGTCAGGACGTAAATTGAACTGTCAATAGCAATCGAAACGGCCTTGGATAAATCAGGAGACGTGGAAGAGAAATAATTGGCTTTGACAAAGCCCGAATCGGAATTAACATATTTTAGAATCTGGTTTTGGCTTTTGTCTAAAATATAAAGGTTGCCGATATAGGTGGAAAGCCCGCCGACGCTTTTCCAGTCGCTGTCGTTGGTAATCACGGATTTTTTATTGGTCCCGTCGGGATTTAGCGTATAAACTGCGGTTTGCGTTAATCCGTAAATATGACTGGAATCTTGGGCAAAATACAAACCGTCATTTTTGGTTTCGGCCAAAAGCAGTTGGCTGGAATCGGCGGAGACTTCTTTAGCGGCGGCGTTGGTGACGCCAGAAGTTGCCGAAAGCGCGGAATTAACTTTCCCTAAAAGGTCTAGAACCTGTTTTTCTTCTTTGGAATCTTTGGGTAATTTATCTTTGCCGTTATTTAAAAGTTGCTGTGCTTGTTGGAAGTCGTTTCTGGCCAGATTTTGGTTTAATTCCAATAAGCTTTGTCCCTCGTTATAATTTTTTAAGGCCTGCGGATAAACAGCTTGGAAAGCGGCTTGGGTTTTGTCATTTTGCTGTTTATTGATGGCAAAGAAAACACTGCCGATAAAGACCACCAAAATAACAATCACAATAGTCAGGATTACTTTCCTGGGATGGTTTAAGTCAAGATTTTGCGGGCGCTTAACGTGAGCAAAAAAGGAAGCGGCTAACGGTCGGACATTGTCAAAAATGCTGGTTTTTCTGGTGACAGTTGGTGAATAAAAAGGCGATTCGCTGGAGTTTTGTTCGTCTTCAACCGTTTTTGCTGTAATTTCCGGTTCCGGCTCTTGTTCTGGTTCCTCCGTGAGCGGCTCAGCCACTTCTTCCGCGACCGGCGCTTTGTAGTGGGCTATAATTGCGGCCGCCCCTGCTTCTTCTTTTTCATGCACTAAGGGCGCCAGATTCTCGGCGGCTTCGCTTGGCGCTAAATTATCCATAAACTCAGATAAAGTACCGGCGGAAATGACATCACAAAATTGCTTGGTCTGTAAAACAACCACGTCACCGTCCTGCAAATATCCGGAAGCTTCTTTTAGAGCAGTTGATTCTTGGTCAACCGCTTCAATCAAGTTGCCAAGCTTGCCGTCTCTTTTTAGGGAAGCACGGCCGTTGCCCAAAATATATAAATACAAAATGTTGTTGGTTAAAGCGCCGATGACAAACGAACAATTTATTTCGGCGGGGACTTTTTTGGCAGTAGTCAAGACGGCCGCCTTAATCGATTCCAAATCTTTCGTCTCCAGCGTAAAAAACTCCTGCTCCAGTGTGGTTAAGATTTCTTTGCCCAAGATATTTAAGAAATCTTTTTCTAAGTTTTCTTCTTGGGCTTCCAGCGAAATGACAGCGAATAATTTGCCGGCGCTATACACCTGTGACCACGAAAAAGCGCTGGGGTTGGCGACGATTTTTGCAAAAGTTAACGACTCGGCCATCAGCTATAGTATAACAAGCGCTGTCAAAAAAAGCGAAACAGCCACCAGAAGAAGAGCAAAAACAGCCAGCTTTATGGCATAAGGATTGCCGCTGCCGCTAATAATCTCGTTCATGGCGTAAACCTGTCTAACCGCCACTATCAAAAACAGCATGAAAAAGAAATCGATGGCTAAGAAGCCGGCTTTGGCCAGAAAGCTAAACTGTAAAAATGGTAAAATTTTAGCCAAAAAGTTCATTATGTTTACCGATTAAATCCTCAACAATATGCACGATGTTTTCCGGTTGGGGTACCGATTCAAAAATGAGGTTATCAATCGTGCCGGCAGTTTGCACCAAGACATCGCCATAATCAAAAAAAGTCCGGATGGCGCCAATTTGCGAAAAACTAACATCCTGTACAAGATTTATTTTTGTGGCCGCGACATCTTTATAAACCAGATTGGAAAAATCAATATCAATCACCCGTTTATCGGTAACAAGGGAAATATTAAAATACCAGCTGATAAAATTGATAAACCAATAAGTGGCAACAACCAGATAATAAAAAGCACTTAGGAAGAAATAAAATTTACTGGGCAAAAAAGGCAGGGGATTGGAGAAAAATTTTAAGATAAACGGTAAGAATAAAGGCAGAATCAGTAATAAACTGCCAAAAAATATCCAGCGAATATTAGTGATAAGGGAGCGGCGGATAAAGAGGATGACTTTTTCCTCGCCTTCCTTATCTTTGAAATCTACTCCGTCGGGGTCTTTTTTGAAAGTGGAAAAAAAATGAACCGGATTTTGGGGCGCTGAGACTCCATCCGCACTAATTAAAGGCGTTGGTTCAACTGGGGCAGTAGTTTCGTCTTTTGGCTCGGCGATAAAAATATCCGGCATACTATTCCTTCTCTACATTATACAACGGCCCGACAATCTGGATGTTGGCAGGAGCCCTTAAGTTAAAATAATTCTTAAAATCAGAGGCGGAAATACTCACTGAGCCGGCATCTCCAGAGATGTTAACGCTGGTAGCTTTGCCTGAGCCAAAGTCTGCCGAGACGGAAATATCGCTAACATTGTTATAAGGTGTGCGGTATTTGGAAAGTTCCTGTTTAACTCTGCCGCTGTCCCATGTATCGGTGCCGGCGGGATTTGATTTATCGGTTTGATACAAATGATCTTTGACGCTGGAGTCATTTTGCAAAAGCAGAATAACGTTAACGATATCGGCGACTTCATCGGATTTTAGCCAAGCGGTTTTGTTGTAATCGCTCCGTGAGCCCCAGTCACAATAAAACCAAGGAGAATCTTTGTCGTAAGCGTTACTTTTAAGGTCGGGAAAGCTGCCGACATTACTTGATGTGTCTTGAGCATCTTTGGTCCAGCTGGAAGAGCTCCAACCAATGTCCCCAGAGCTAAAAATGTAGCCGCCATGAGTCGAAGAGAACCACGCTTTTATCGGATTGCCACCCTGAATCATCACTTGGCCGGCTGTATCACTAACCGCCTGGTCCCAATTGCCGCCTTTCGGATTGGTTTGAAAAACCTGACATTGATCAGTTGGGCAAATTGTTCCCTGTCCATTATTGGTGTAGGCGAGCGCATAGCTTCTGGCGGCGATGGCTTGAGCTTTTAGAGCGGCTAAATTATTGTCAGTCCATGAATCCGGAACTTCATAAATCCTTCGGACATAATCATCTAACGAACCGGTCCAGTCAACACCATTGCCGGTAACGTGAATTTGCGCATCTCTGGTATCAATTGAGTCAAAATTATAATAAGCGTGAAGAATTGTCGTTGCGTCTTGTCCGGCTTTGGCTCTTCCCCAAGCGCCGTATTGATTCAAGCCAACCCTATTTGGCACGCCGTAGGTGAAAAAGCCAAATCCGCCGCTAAAACCTGGATCTTTGCCGATGTCGCTTGAGCAGCCGCCTTGCGTGTTGTAAGCGTAAAGCGGAATGTTAAGCGCTCCTAATCTTTGCGCCAAAATCTGTTGTTGCAAAGCGGAAAGTTGGACAATCTGATTTGATAAAGTTGCCTGATAAGCGAGCGCTCCGGCCACGATGACATCGAGTTTTGCTTTGGTGGCAGAAATACTGATTTCTTCACTTTCCAGGACAGCTTTTTCACTCTTTAAATCATTAATAGTGACAGCGATATTGGTAATAATCGCTTTGTCCCGGTCGGCGTTGGATTTTTGGTAACCTAAAAGTTGCGTAAGCTGCGTGGCAGAATTGGCGGACAACAAAATTAGAAGTGGAGAATCGTAGTAGGATTTAATGTAGTAATCACGGATTGTAGCATTTAAAATTTCCTGTTGTTTGGCTAAATTGGCGTAGCCAGCGTCAATGTCTTTTTTCTTGGCGGCAAGGCTGGCTTCAATAAAAGCAATTCTTGATTTCATGCTGTTGATTTCGGTTTCCAATGGAATAGTGGCATTGACAGATTGTTGTCGGGCAGTGGCTAGTTGATCCATACAAGTGTTTGTATCCGCCAAGCATCTGTCTTTATCAGCATTGCACTGGTTATTATAGCTAGGATCAAGGAGTTTCTGACAATCAACGGTTTGCGCTTTTGAGGAGGGGATAAGTATTATTCCCAGCCCCATAAAAATTATTAAGAACAGTAAAAAAAGCAGTTTTTTCATTGCCTTTTTATTATAACAGACAAGCTCTCTTTTAGGATTGCAAAACGGAAAAAAATGTGCTACTCTTGGCCCAGAAAGGCAGTGTATGGAAGAAACACCACTGGAAACGATTCCAGCCTTTACTCCGCAACGAAGGCAGGTTAACAAGAGACCCGTTTATTTAGTTGTGGTAATTGTGGTTTTAATCCTGTTGTTTTTGGGTTTTCGGGCCGCCAGCTCCAGTAAAAGTTCCACGTCAGTACCAACTCCAACTCTAACTCCTACCATCGCGGTTGTTCCGACGGAAACAGAAACACCGACACCAACAACTACTTCTTCAGTTACGCCAACGGCGACGCCAATACCAACCCTCAATCCGGTTGATCCCACAACCGGTCTGGATAGAAGTCAATTATCGGTGACCGTGCAAAATGGCAGCGGCACAGCCGGTGTCGCGGCAAAAGGCGAAACCATCCTCAAGCACCTTGGCTATAACGTGGTTGGAACCGGAAATGCGGACAACTTCAATTATACAAATGTGGTCATTCAGGTTAAACAGGCCAGCAATAATTACTTAAGTCTTTTGCAAACTGATTTGGGATTAAGTTATACCATTGGTACTACTTCCGCAAATCTTCCTGATAGTTTTTCCTCGGACGCTTTAGTTATAATAGGACAGTAGGGCATAATTTATGAAAGTATACCTCGCAACGGATCATGCCGGATTTAAACTAAAGGAAGAAATCAAAAAATATCTTCAGGAACAAAAATATGAAGTAGTGGATTGCGGCGCTTTTTCAATAAACCCGACTGACGACTACCCGCTGTTTATTGCAAAAGCTGCAGAAGAAATAGAAAAAGACCCAAATTCTTTCGGAATTATTTTTGGTAAATCCGGAGCGGGGGAGGAAATAGTTGCCAATAAATTTAAAAATGTCCGGGCGGTTGAAGGGTTTTCAACGGAGAATGTCAGACTGGCAAGAGTCGACAATAATGCCAATGTTTTGTCTTTGGGGGCCCAGTTTGAAGACTCTACAAAAGCCAAAGAATTGGTGGAGATTTTTTTGAAAACTCCATTTTCCAGCGACCCAAGACACGTTAGGAGAATAGACGAAATCACTAAAATTGAACAAGAAAATTAACCTAATTATTTTAATTTCTAATTAACCTAAAAAGTTTAAAAATTAGGTCAATTAGAGCAATTAAAAATTATTTGATTATGCATAATGTAATTCCCGGAATTTTGGAGAAAGAGTGGATAGAAATCGAAAGAAAATTGGCAATTATGCGCTCTTTTTCAAATGCGGTGCATATTGATTTTTTGGATGGAAAGTTTTGTGAGGAGACTTCGCTGATGGACTTTGCGCCCTTTGCAAAATACCAAGACGACTTTTTTATGGAAGCCCATTTGATGGTGGAGGACCCGACACATTATGTTAAACAATTGGCGGCGGTCGGGTTCAAAAGATTTTTGGGACAGGTTGAAAAAATGGTGGACGTTGACGAGTTTATTGCCGAAGGGCAAATCTTTGGCGAAGTCGGTTTGGCGATTGACAGTCCAACCCCAATTAGTTCATTAAGTGTTCCTTTTGATGATTTAGACTTAGTTCTTTTAATGGGCGATAAGGCGGGGAAATCAGGTCAAGTTTTTTTGCCGGAGACACTTACGAAGATTAAAGATTTAAGATTAAGGACACAAATTCCGATTGAAATTGACTGTGGTATAAACGATTTAACCATTGTTCCGTGTAAGGCCGCCGGTGCCAACCGGTTCGTCACCACCAGTTTCATTTTCGAAAGCAGCGATCCTCTCAACTCCTTCGAAAAACTGGAAGGTTTAATTAGTACTTAGCTTCAACACTTGACATTTGTATATTTCTGCAATATACTGATTTTGTGATTAAGAGTTTGCCCAAAGTTATTGCTTTTGAGTGGGATAAAGGAAACGTTGGCAAGAATTTTAAAAAGCATAACGTCTCTAATCAGGAAGCGGAAGAGATATTTTTAAATAAGCCTTTAAAAATATTTGCGGATAAAAAGCATTCATTGCTTGAAAAAAGATTTATCGCATATGGCATTACCAATGCAAAGCGGAAATTAGTGATTATTTTCACGTTAAGAAAGCAAAAAATTA
The DNA here is from genome assembly GCA_035510535.1 of Patescibacteria group bacterium. Classification (GTDB taxonomy): domain Bacteria; phylum Patescibacteriota; class Microgenomatia; order Levybacterales; family UBA12049; genus DATKGX01. The sequence continues at coordinate 1,360 of DATKGY010000036.1, read as the reverse complement.
GAATTGTTTCCGCTAGAGACCAGGATAGGAAAGAAAGGAGGAGATATGAGGAAAAATAAATTAAAATCAATACCAAAATTTAAAAATGAAGATGCAGAAAGGAATTTTTGGGCAAAAGCCGATACTAGTCAGTATTTTGATTACAGCAAGCCGGTTGAATTGGATTTATCTGATCTTAAACCGTCAACAGAAACAATTTCTTTAAGACTGCCTGCGTTTTTACTGGCGCGCATTAAAGAGCTGGCTAATAAAAAAGACGTTCCTTATCAGTCGTTGATGAAAATTTTTCTAAGCGACAGGATAAATCAAGAATTAAAGGTATAAAACAGCGATCCTCTCAACTCCTTCGAAAAACTGGAAGGTTTAATAGCTTGACTTCTTCCCCCCCCATCATGATTAAATGGGCAAGGAAAGGAGGTTTGTAATATGGCAGAAGGCACACCAGAACCAACACCCAGAATAGAAAGACCTGTTACGAGAGATATTCTTCAAAAAGCAGCAGATGCAGGTTATGTAGAAGAAGTTTACATGAGCATAAGGCTAGCAGATAAGCCTTTGCTTGCAACGGAAGGCGCAGCCTTAATAAGCAGAGCGATTAGAGTAGGTGGTGAAAGGCTTAGCGCAGAAGCAGATGTTCTTGACGGATTAGCTGGGCAATCTGACGATCCAGAATGGCAAGCATTATTTGCTCCAAGAGCGACAGAAGTAAGAGCACGAGCTCAAGCTGCGATAGAGGGAGCTGATAGGAGAGATGCAGTTATTAGAGAGCATCCACAGGTGTAGATATCAAAATTAACTTAACTAATAGTTTTAGTTGGTTGATGGCGTTACGGTAGCGCTGGGGGTAGCGATAAAATTACAATCCGGCGTAGTTTCGGTCCCTCTAATAAAATACTCATTTCTTCCCTGACACCTTTTCATTACCACATCATCGGGTATTTTTTGCGGCGCGACAGAGGTATTAGTCAAAAGTAAAGACATAATTTTATTCCAAATTGGCGCCGCGCCGGTAATTCCGGAGGCCAGAGCTTGACTCATCGGCGAGTTATCATTATTGCCAACCCAAACCGCCACTAAATCAGAGGGTGTAAAACCAAATGTCCAGTTATCCCGTTTATTATCCGAAGTGCCGGTTTTGACCGAAACGAATTGGTTGGGAATGTTCAAAGGTGAATTTATCCCAAACTCCAAGGAACGCGCGTTATTGTCAGCCAAGATGTTGGAAATAATAAAGGATACTCCCGGATCAAGCACTAGATTTGGTAACTCTGTTTGTTTTTGGTAAGAGATGCTGCCGTCATAGTTGGAAACTTTGAGAATCGGATCTAAATCAACTCTTTTACCTAAGTTTGCAATGGTG
>DATKGY010000035.1:0-27357 GCA_035510535.1 Patescibacteria group bacterium | reverse complement strand
GGAAAAGGCACAATTCTATTCTATGGCCTTGGGGTCGCTAACTGAAGCTCAAAATCAACTGCTTATCGCAAAAGACTTAAGCTACATAACGAAAGATGAATTTTTAAGCTTAGCGGATAAAACAGTCATTGTTAGTAAACTTTTGAATGGACTCATAAAAAAGTCAAAAACCATAATTCATGATTCCTAATTCATAATTCATATGATTTCAAAGAAAGTTTATATTGAAACCAGCGCTTTTTACGCGTTTATTGACCGCGCTCACCCGAAAAATGAACAGGCTGCGGCCTTTTTCCGCTATTTTGGCGAGCAGGGATACACAATTTTCACGGACACCCAGACTTTAACCGAAGCCTACAACCGCATCTATAAAGAAATTAGCCCTTCCCTGTCTAAAGATTTTTTAAGAACGCTGTTTTTAGGCAACATTAACATTATTTATCCCGAGGAAGGCGATATTAAGGCCGCTTTAAAAACCTTGGTCAATTATCAGTCAACCGAACTTAGTTTTTCCCAGGCTTTGCGGGCGGTTTTGGCTAACCGGCGCGGTATTAACCAAATTTTTACGCTGGAGTATTTGCATCCGTTGTTTGGGCAAACTGTGTTTTACTTACCGATCTAATTATGAATTACGAATTAAGAATTAAGAATTATGATAGAAAAAGAAAATTATGCTTGCTTATCATTCTTGCTTCTTGCTTCTTGTTTCTTGTTTCTGCGCGAAGCGCTTTGGCCGGCCCTTCAAGTAGCACTTACCAACTAATTGACTATGGATTTGGCAGCGGCGGAACCGTTAATTCCAACTCGACTAATTACGCCGTTCAAGGAACTTTAGGAGAAATCGAAATGGCCAGCATGAGTTCTACGAATTACATGGTTTGGCCCGGCCTGACTTATACTTTGCAGCCAAATGTTCCGCCCTCCCCTACTTTCACCAACCCTTCAAGTAACTATAACAAACTGCATATTATTATAAATCAAGGTAACAACAATTCTACCGATGTCACCTATGCCATCGCCATTTCTACCGACAATTTTGCAAGCGACATTAAATATCTTCAGGCTGACACGACTTTGGGGACAATTCCGGTTTGGCAAAGTTATGCCGCTTGGAATAGTACCACCGGCGTGGACGTCATCGGATTAACTGCCGGTACCACTTATTACGCCCGGGTCGCCGCCAGCCGTGGCGAATTTACCCAAGGGCGTTTGGGTCCGGCCGCCTCCGCGGCAACAGTGAATCCAACTTTTAGTTTTAACCTGCAAACAACCAGCCAGAGCACGCCTCCTTTTGGCGTTTATATCGGCAGTATGAATCCGGGCGGCGCAATTATTACTTCTTCTGACACCGTCACCACCACTATTTCCACCAACGCCGGTAATGGCGCGCTGGTCTATATTTATGGCGCCAACGCCGGTCTTAAAAGTACCAAAGCCAATAACTACATCTTGGCAACTGTTCCCGCCAAAACAGATCTTGGAGCATTAACCGAAGGTTACGGCGCGCAGGGTTCTTCCGTCGGGCAGACTTCAGGCGGGCCGATGGAGCTGGATTCTCCTTACAATGGAACATCCAACACCGTTGGCGTCGTTGACACCAGCAAACGACAATTTGCCGATTCATCTACTCATGCCGTCACCAGCGGCACCGCGTCATTTTTACTTAAAGCCCGAGCTAAAACCAGCACGCCGGCCGCCGGAGATTACACCGATACCATCACAGTCCTCGCCACCGGCTCGTTCTAAATATCAAATATACAAATGGCTTCATCTTAGCTTGGCTTTTTTCTATTTGTAAGTTATAATCCCCTTCTATATGTCAGAAGGAGATAATCCGCAAAAGAAAGAAGCAGAAAGACGGGCAAGACTTATTGGAGAAATTAGAGATGGAATAAAAAGTTTTGTTCAGGAAGATGATCCCCAATGGACAGAGCGCTTATACTCATTTTATCCTGAACCTTTTGAAACTACTTATGCATATTCAGAAGGCAATCCTCCTACGGCAACCTTGACAATACGTGAAGAAGTTGCTGGTGAAGAGACTTTAGGCGGGTATGACCAAGAAATTAAATATCTAATAGCGGAATCCCGAATAATTAAAAGGGGCTTTTATGATTTCAGGGAAGTTAACGGCGAACCGCCAGTAGATTTCGTTCCATCAGAAGAATTAGCTGAAGAACGAGAATCTCGTCCTTGGGGAATTATTCAACTCTCTCCTGAAGTTAGTTTAGCTGAGCTGAGATTATTATGTAGAATCGTGAAGCTCAACCTAGCTGCGATAAGATGTCAGACTTCCGAGATAGAGGAAATAAACAAGAGTTCGTTGAATCTAATAAGAAAACTTCCCTTTCCTAATACTTGGAAAAAGTGCCCCAATTCCTAATTCTTCCCGTCATTCTGTAATTTGCGTTACATACGCATTGACAATTTTGTACTAAAATGTTATAAAAATAACCCTTGACAAGGAGTATTACGTATGAGCAAAATAGATGTGAACACAATGCCCACCGCTAAAAAATCTAACTATATAAAAGGGTCAAGAATTCCGGTGTCTTTTTTGTTAGATTATTTATCAGAGGGATATTCATTGGCAGAATTTTTATCTGCTTATCCTTGGATTAAAAGAACAAGCGCTAAGAAAGCTCTAGTGAATTTAAAGCAAATATCCTCTAATTATGCCTTCTAGGAAATGCGACGTCCATTTGTACGCAGACGAAAATATAGCCATTCCAACCGTTACGTATTTAAAGTCAAAAGGAGTTTCGATAGTACATGCTTATAGTATCGGCTTTATCAACAAAAAAGATGAGCTACATTTTAAAAAAAGCAAATCTTTAAACAGAATTTTACTTTCCCTAGATAAGGATTTTAGAAAATTTAAGGGAGCTTTAATGGACGACCATCCCGGGATTATCCTAGTCACTTCCGGCAGTAGCACATTCGAACACATAAATGAGATACTTGACAAAGGATTGAAAAAAATATCTTCAGATTATGTAAGACGTAGCATTATTAGGGTAACTATGGATAAGATTGTGAAGGAAAAAGATGGTAAAGTTGTTAATGAGAAGAAATTATAAAGCTCACCTCAATTCTTCTCCTCCCTGAAATTAAAATGCCCCCTTGACAAAGTATTTAAAAAATGTTTTGCTTATTTATAGAGATTATTTATGCGCTTATCTATTAAAGTATCCAAAACCCCGAAAGCTCTCCTAAGCATTGCTTTGCAGTTCTCCATCCTTCTTTTGAGCGTCGCCTATCCCCTTTTATACCCGCAAGCAGCCAACGCCACCGTTACCGAAGGTTTTGTCAGATTTGATCGGCTTGCCACCACATCTGTGGTAGCAGGGACCGCTTGTCTTAAATCAAGTTTATCCGGCCAAACCAACGTCGTCATTGTTTTTCCGGCGGGTTGGACTATTTCACAAACCGCTTCCAATTGGACTACCTCAACCACTAATTTACCGACCGATCCGGTCGGAGGTGGAGCGGCCACGGCTTGGCCGGGCATTGGCACCGCAACATCTGTCAACGGCTTATCCGTAACTTTCCCCGGAACAGCTCTTACCGTCGGCACTTTTTACTGCTTTAATTTTACAGGTAGCGGCTTCTCAACCCTCGGTCCAGCGGGCAATAACCAAACCGGACAACTTAAAACCCAAGGCGGCAGCCCTTATATTGATTCTATGGATTATGCCACTTCTGTCGTCGCCGCGGCCGGAGAACAGATTACAGTTACTGCTTCTGTTTCGGCGGCAATGACATTCAGTTTGGGCGCAAATTCTATCGCGCTAGGAACTTTATCTACAAGCTCAACCGCACAAGGTACGCCGACAATTACGGAAACTATTTCCACCAATGCCAGAAACGGCTGGACAACTTGGGTAAAAAGCGCTAATGGCGCCCTTAATTCAGCGGTATCGGGAGGAAGTATTTCTTCCCCTGGGAGCTTTGATGGAACCGTAGAAGACCTTACTTCCCAAGCGGGATATGTCGTTGCGGCGGCGGCCGGCTCCGGCTCTCCAACTGTTTACGCCGAATGGCTTGATGGATCAAATACTAATAAGGGAGGTCATTTAGCAACTCTTTTTGAGCAGGTTGCAACCAAAACAACTCCCGCATCGTCAGATACAGTTGTTTATACCGCCAGAGCAAAAGCCGGAGCGACAACCCTAGCGGGCAACGATTATACCGACACACTGACAATAACTGCCGCCGGCTCTTTCTAACATGAAGTATGGGAAAAAACTTCTATTGCTGCCCCTTATCTTTTTAGGTTTGTTTTTGTTTACTTCGACCACGGCTCTCGCCCAATCCCCCACTCCTGCCAACTACGATGTCACTGTTTCACCGGTATTTTTTGATCTATCTGCTAATCCCGGAGACAGTCTGTCGAACAAGGTTAGGTTTAGGAATAATACCACCTCTCCTTTACCGATTAAGATAACGGTGGAGAAAATGACCGGAGATGTCAATGGAGACTTAACCTTAAGGGAAGATAACAGCGATACTTCCCTCTCCTGGGTTAAGTTTGAAAGCCAGACCTTTGTAGCCAAGCCCCTGGAGTGGACTGATATTCCCTTCACCATTGCTGTTCCCAAGGACGCTGCCTATGGCTACTACTTTGCCATCAGCTTTACCCAAGACAACAACTCACCCATTAAACGAACCGGCGCTACCATCACCGGCGCCGCCGCTGTCCCCATCCTCTTGGATGTGAAAAAGGCGGGGGCGAAAATTAACGGCCAACTGGTCAGCGTTAATACCGACACCGGATTTTATGAATACCCGCCCATCAAGTTTTCGGCGGTTTTTGCCAATACCGGTAACGTTCACATCCGACCCACCGGCAATGTCTTTATTAAAGACTGGTTGGGGCGGCAAGTGGCGGTTTTGGACCTTAACCCAAACCAGGCAGCCGTCTTGCCCGACGTTAAAAAAAGCTTCGAAGCCACTTGGGACGACGGATTTATTACCGTAGAGCCCAAAATGGAAGCCGGACAGGTAAAATTGGATAAAAATGGCAAGCCCGAGACTTCGCTTAATTTCCACTTTGATAAGATCTTGGATTTGCGGATTGGCCGTTATACCGCCACGGCCTTGGTCGTTTTAAGCACCGCTACTAAAGACATCCCGTTTGAGATGCAAACTTCCTTCTGGATTTTCCCCTGGAAAGTGGTTTTGGGGGCAATGCTCCTTATCGCTTTTGCCGGCATCGGCTTTTACAGCACGCTTCGCAACTTTGTCCGCCGGGTTTTAACGGTTTTTGGGTTAACTAAAAAGGCTGAATAATGAAAAATATTAAATTGGTCATTTGCTTATTTGCTTATTTGCTTATTTTGGCATTTGTTGCGCCTGCTGCCCGCGCCCAATCCCCCACCCCTGCTAATTACGACGTCACAGTTTCACCGGTATTCTTTGATTTAACTGCCAACCCGGGAGATAGTCTTTCAAACAAGATCAGGTTTAGAAACAATACCACCTCTCCTTTGCCGATTAAGATAACTGTGGAGAAAATGACCGGGGATGTTAATGGAGACTTAACCTTGAGAGAAGATAATAGTGACCAGTCCCTTTCCTGGGTTAAATTCAGTCAACAAACCTTTGTGGCTAACCCCCTGGAATGGACGGATGTTCCTTTCACCATTGACATCCCCAAGGACGCAGCCTACGGCTACTACTTTGCCGTTTCCTTCACCCAAGACAACAACTCGCCCATCAAACGAACCGGTGCCACCATCACCGGCGCCGCCGCTGTTCCCATTCTTTTGGATGTGAAAAAGGCGGGGGCGAAAGCCGATGCCAAAATAGTTTCGTTTAGCGCCGATAACTACGTCAACGAATATTTACCGGTCAATTTTTCAATCAAAGTCCAAAACCAAGGCAATATCCACGTCAGTCCGCACGGCAACATTTTTATTAACGAAGGTAACCAAAGCATTGCTTCTTTAGACGTTAACCCAACTTTGGGCAACATCATTCCCGACACCAATAAAACTTTTACTGTCCCGTGGAGCGACGGATTTTTGGTTCGGGAGCCGGTTTTAGAAGCCGGTCAGCCAAAGTTGGATAAAAACGGCAAACCAATTGAGACAATTACTATCAACTGGGATAAATTAACCAGCTTCCGAATCGGCAAATACACCGCCAATTTGTTATTGGTTTATGATAACGGGACAAGAGACGTTCCACTTGAAGCCAACATCAGCTTCTGGGTTTTCCCTTGGAAAGTCGTGGGACTAATGATAGTAACTTTAATTGTGATAGTTTTATTAGGGAGATTCTTACTGAAGTTCTACATTAACCGCGAAGTCCGCAAACGCCTCGGGAAATAAATTATTTGAACGTTAAACTACTGGTGATTACATCGAACAGATTTACCACTTCTTGATAATCGCTCCCCGTCACGGAAAGAGTATAAAGTTTGTTGTTGAACAACCAAAATCCGGTTTTTTCCGCCTGCCCCCCTTGCTTAGCAAAAACCAATCCTTTTGCTCCACCAATTGATAATTCTGCTTGCGAATATCCATTGGCTTTGTTTTCCCGGAAAATTGCACCGGAACTATCTTTGGCATCTGTAAGATTGCCGGAGTTCGAACTGACGGAAAAATTGAGTATTAAACGCGGATTATTTATATCGAAAGAGAACATTTCCAATTCGGAATGATTCTTAACAATATTTGGATCTTTATAAGTATAGATAACTGCTTTGGCCGGATAGCTAAAACTGGCGTATTGGCCGTTGTACTCTGTATTTCCAGTCGCCTCATTGTTGGTAAGAATCGGCTGCCGACCTAAAATATTAGTCAGCGCGGCTTCCTTTTCTGCTTGAGTTAAAGATTTGGCGGAATGGTTCAGTATCAGAAAAAATACTACGCAAACAGCAACAAACAGAATGAGAAAAATTATGAGAATGATGCGCGACAGCGAAAACTTCATAAGCTTATGATAGCAAATATTAACTTCCCCGCAAACATCTGATATGATTAAACTAGAATTTCTAATTCTTAATTCTTAATTTCTAATTTCTAATCAAATTCAAATGTTTAAAAATTTAAAAATTGAAAATTCATTGAAAATTAAAAATTGTAAATTAATAATTACTTCCCTTCTTCTAGTTGCTAGTTGCTATTGGCTAGTTGCTAAAACGGCTTTTGCCCAATCCGCCGGCATCACCGTCACTCCCTCCATCGCCCACCTTGATTTGGCCACCGACGCGCCGGAATATGAATTGACTTACGCCAACAATACCAAAAGTGAAATTAATTTGGTGTTGAGCGTCCAGGACTTTACCGAGCTGGAAGACAGCTATAAAATCGACTTTTTAACCGGACAAAACGCTGCCAATTACAAGTATTCTCTGTCTTCGTGGATTTCGTTTGAGAATAAAAATATTGAACTGGCTCCCGGCGAGAAAAAATCCGTCAAAGTTTTCATTGATAAAAATCGCATTACTAAAGGCGGGCATTATGCCAGTATTTTGGCCGAAATCCAGGCGCCGGAAAACCAACAGCAGGTGAATATCAAGGCCGTTCTTTCCAGCCTGCTTTTCGTCCGCGCTTCCACCGGCAAAGAGGTTGAAGAAGGTAAAATCGACACTTTTGAACCGCTTCGCGACGGCCTTGACTACGCCGGCACCTATATTTTGCGCTTTGAAAATAACGGCAATGTCCACGTTATTCCTTACGGCTTGATTCAGGTGTTTGATCCGCTGGGAAATTTGGTGGCCAAAGGAATCTTGAACGACAATTCGCTTGATGCCTTGCCCGAAAGCATCAGAAGATACGACACTCCTGTGACTACTTACCAAAAAATCCTCCTGCCGGGGATTTACACGGCTAAAATTGACCTGCATTTTGGTAAAACCAACCAAAAACTGTCAATGACAATCCGGTTTTTCTCCCAAGGCATGTTCAACTTCGTCAAAATCGGTCTCGGCCTAGTCATAATTTTGCTTGTCGTCCTCTACCTCCGCAAAAAACTGAGCAAAAAATCTTGAGCGGCCTCGATGCTTCCCGTGAAATGTTGCATTTCACAAAAAAGTGTGAGTATGATGTAGTTGGATGAAAAATATCTGCCTTAGGTTGGTGCTTTTTGGCTTACTGGGAACTGCTCTGTTGTTCTTATCTACGCCAAAAGCGCTAGCCAAAGATTCTTACGGTTTAACTTGGACGGTTTCACCGGTCTTTTCCGCCACCCCTTCGGCTGTTGCCGTTGACCTTTCCGACAATGTTTATTACGCGGGCTTTTTGGCCAGTGGCTCCGGCCAGCAAATGAATCCTTATTACAGTCTTGACCCCAGCAACGAGCCAAGCGACAGCAAAACTGCTACCACCGGCGCAATTTTCCTGACAAAAATGAAGTTGGACGGAACTACCTATGACAAGACTTACATTTGGCAATCTAACCAGATAAACTCTATTTCCCTGACTAAAATCGCCACCGACAGCGCCAAAAACGTTTGGCTACTCGGCTCTTTTACCGGCAACGTTAATTTTGATCCAACGGGTGGCGCGGATTATCATCAATCGGGCTCCGGTGGCACCGACACTTGGCAATTTTTGACGGAAATTAAAGCTGACGGCAGTTACGGACAAACCTTCCTCTGGCAAAATGCTAATATTACTCTTCGCGATATGCTTATTGACGGAAACGATAATATTTTCGTCGCCGGAACCGCCGCCAATGCCGGCGGAGCAACTGTTAATCTTAATCCGCTTGGCGGAAACGATAGTCAGATTCTTAGCGCCGGCGACACCATGGGCTTTTACACTAAACTTGCCGTTGGCGCTCCATATACCTACGCTTATTCCAGAACCTTTAAAAACACTGGATTACAACATCTCGAACTGGATCATATCGCCTCAACTTCGGCCGGCAACATCTTCCTCTACGGAGTTTTTGGTGCCAGCACTCAAATGAACTTTAATTTAAATAACGGCGGCGACCATTACAAAACTTCCAACGGCGGCTCGGACGATTTATACCTTAACGAATATAATCAGAATGGAGCATTTGTCACCACCTATATCATTGGCGGCTCCGGCGCCGAATCGGCCCAGGCGCTGGGGATAGATCATAACAACAATATTTATTTTAGCGGCGGCTTTAACAGCACAGTCAACTTTAATCCGATAAATCCTCTCGTGAGCCCGGATAATAAAACCGCAAATATTGCGGGGCAGCGCTTTTTGACTAAGTTGAACAGTAACGGCAGTTACGGATACACAGTGACGTGGGATTCAAATAATAGCTTAAGCATCTCTAAAATTGCTTTTGACAGCAATAACTTAATTTATCTGGTGGGAATAAGCGCGGGAACCACCAATTATGATCCGATTGGCGCCAGCGACAGTCAGCTCGGATTTGGCGGAAACGATGCTTTTATGACGGTTTTAAATCCTGACAAAACTTACGGCTATACCTATGTTTGGGGCGGAAGCGACGATGAAAAAGCATCAGACGCCGCTTTCAACTCTTTGGATGACATTTATATTGCCGGCTCGACCAAAAGTTTGAGTCTCAATTTTGACCCGACCGGTGTAACCAGCGTTACGACTACTTTTAGCGGCGGCGAAAACGGCTACGTTACGCAGTTTTCGTCAACTCCCCTGCCGTCGCCGACACCAAGCCCAACTCCGGCACCCGGCAATTCCGAAAACAATAGCTCTTCGTCTTCATTTTCATCGTCCGTACCCGGCCCAGTTTCTTGTACCAATCCTATTCCTGCGGCGCCGAAGATTTTCCAGATTTGGGCCACCCAAACCACCGCAACCATTTATTTTGTTCCCAGCGCCGACCCACAGAACTCTTACACCATTAGCTACGGCCTCTACAGTGACGCAGAAATGTACAATGTCACGTTTAACTACTCAGATAAAAGCGGGGCGATTCCCTACACCATAAACGCCTTGAATGCCGGCACGCCATATTACTTTAAAGTCCGCGCTAACAACGGCTGCATGCCGGGAGAATGGTCCAATACTTTAAGTCTTAAAACTGCCTATTCGGCTTCCGGCGGAAATACCGTCTATGCGTCATCCGCAAGCGTGAACAATGTTCCTCTTGCAAGCACAGGAGGAGTTAGTTTGGGCGGAAGTTGCACTCAATATACGGTACTACCCGGCGACTCTTTCTGGACAATCGCACAAAAAATACTTGGCGCCGGCAATAGATATTTGCAGATTTGGAATGCTAACAAAACCAAATTCCCCAGCCTGAATTCTTCCTCCACGATTAGAACTGGCTGGACCCTCTCCGTCGGCTGCTAGGCAAAGATTAAGGACGAATGATTAAGGATTAAAAAATTTGTGAAAGGACTGGCTGGTGCATTTTTGAAATGAACTGAAAATTGACCTCATGCTTCATGGATTTTAGGATAGATTTTTTGTCGATTTTCACTTAGCGAGCGGATTTAAACTTCTTCCTAAGTAAAATTAATGCGAGCGTCATTGAAAAAATGTGGCAGGCAGTCCTAACTAGCTTCAGCGCCAATTTAGAAATTAAGAATTAAAAATTAGAAATTGCGCTAGCTGCTAGTGGCTAATTGCTAGTCGCTGAATCTATACTGCTCTTTTGTACTCTGCCCTGTGGATGGTGCGGATTTTTTCCTCGTCGGGACTTTCAAAATGTTCCTTAATAAAAGCAATCGTTTCTTTTGGATCTTGGGTATTGACCGAAACGCCGGTCCCGATTTCAAAGCCTCCCAGATTTTTGAGCCTTGGCACAATTCTTAAATACCAACCTGTGTGAGGCGAGATGTAAAAGTTGAACGGAAATTCGTGGCCGTGGCGAAGATCAAAAATCTGAATTAGCCGGTAAAGAATTTTTGCCAAATCTTTGATCTGTGCATCCGTAATTTCTGAAAAATGAACGTTAGCGGTTTTGGGCAAAATCCACACTTCATCCGGCCATTCCGAGGAAGCAGGACAAAAAATCTGGAAATGCTCTGTTTGCTGACTATCTTTCTCCGATTTTAAAAAGCTAACCGGCGCAATTTCCAGCTTGACAAAATCCGGAATGACAGCTAACTGGCTATGCGGATGCGGCAGGCTTTCGCCGCCAGCTTCACCGTGATTGTGGAAAATATAGACTTGGCCTTTATCCTGATGCGCCTGGAAGCGCTGGCGGTAAGTTTTTAAGACCAACTCTGACTGTAAAAGCGGTAATTCATCGAAATTTTTGTGGTGGTCTGGCGAGTGAATAATGACCTCGTGGATTGGAGCAAAGGGAAACTTATTATTAACGACCCTCACCAGCCAATTCTGATCGTTATGCTCTCCGCCGATGCGGTACACCTCTTTATCATTTGCTTCATTACCCGGACAAAACGGACACTTCGGCTCTTCTCCCCTGGCGATGTCCGGCCTGTCGGCGCGCCTTGGCGCCGAGATAACCCATTTTTTGGAAATTGCGTCTTCTACGAATTTAAAATCCATCTCTACTTATTAAACAACATTCAGCGATTAACATGCAAGGAGATGTCTTATTTTGATTTTTGATGATGGCCTATATTTTTCGGCCTATTGACATACTCACGCCAATTACGTTAAGTTAAGTTTATCTGTTTTTCGTAATTCTGATTTATTGCTCACAGAATGGATACGAAAATAAAGCAAATGTCTTTGAATCAACTTGTTTTTGAATAATTCCGCTGCGAAATGCCTCTTGGATAAGACTAAAGGATAAGTTTTGGCAATTAACGATGTTGCATGCTACGTATTTAAAATTGCAGTTTTACCTTATCTAAATTGAAAAAATTAAAAGTTAATGCTCAAGGAGTAATTACTCTACCGACTAAAATTAAAATGATTTCGATTTAGCGATAAACTTGTGAAAATTGCAAAACGAGAGTAAAATCTGTCTCTTAACACGTGCGGGAAATACTCGGTAAATCTTGAGAATTAGCTTTGATTAGACTAGAATTTTTTTAGAATGTGCATAGATTGATCTTTTCACGGAAAGATTGAAGACACGACGATAAATAATTTTGATTAATTTACTGTGTATCTACATACTTCTATATCATTCTCTGCCATTACCGCATCTTTTATGATTTTGGCGTTCGTTGAGAGATCTTTTGAGACTTTTCTAGATTTTCCTTTTGAATATATATCTTATAATAAGTTCTAATTATTTAGCGGGCCTTGTCTTCGCCCCAGCAGTTTATCTAGTTATTCTTAGCGCTTGTTGCATTGTCTATATATAATGGTATTCTTTTTGTCCCATCGTAAATTTTAATTTTTAACACTAGCTCATTATTAATTTTAGTTTTACACTCTTCCCTTTCCTTCGCTTGTCGGAGAATATTACAATTTTGCATTAAGGGAAATTCGGGAAGTTTAAGATTTAAGTTTTTCTTTGAGAATTAGAACAACGAATTTTATTAAAGACAGTTGGCGTTTAATTCTCCACGGTTGAATAGATAATCTAAACAACCACTCCAAACCAAGGCTTCTGAAAACCTTTGGTGCCCTTGGAACTTTACCGCTTATAAAGTCAAAAGCGCCGCCCACGCCTACGATAATTTTTGCCGGAAGAGCCTTAAGATTGTCCGCGATCCAAATTTCCTGTTTTGGTGAGCCAAAAGCAACAAAAAGAATGTCAATTTTCTTGTCTTTTAGCGCTTCCGACCACTCACTCGCAACCAATCCAACCTTTAATCTAGGATACCTTTTTTTTAAGCACTCAGCCGCTTGCTCTGCTACGCCAGGCCCCGCACCAAGAAAGCCTACCGTTATAGGCCGATTTGATACCTCTCTGCAGAGGTTTTCCATCAGATCAACACCATGAATTCTTGCTTTCAACGGTTTTCCGATTAGTCTGGCTGCTATCATTACCCCTATGCCATCCGGCAAGGCTAATTTTGCCCGATTTAAGATAGTTTTATATCCGGAGTTTTTGTCTGCAATCACTAAGAGTTCGGGGTTTGGGGTAACAATGTAGTATTTTTCCTTTTGCTTTTCTAAGCCTGTAACGATAAACTCTAGGACTTCTTGTTCTGTCACGTTTGTAAGCCCTACTCCAAGCATTAATATTTTCTCAAAGTTATTCATTCTCTATAAGACTTTTTGACTAATTTGTAAAAACATGGAAATGCCTTTTTTGAACATTTTTATTGTCCAAGACTCCTGACTTAAATCTCCGCTTAGCTTTCCAAAAACTTCCCATTTTGGAATGGACTATCAATCTAAATACTATATACTAATTTCTGTGAAAAATTCGTTTGAAAATTGCTAATTTCTTAATGTTCTAACCCACCACTCAGTTATTATAAGCTCTTTTTAACTATTTTCTGGCAATACTTCTTTTATAAAGTTCAATGTTCTCAAGCGCCACGCCGGTTCCCCTAACGACACACAAAAGTGCGTCCTCCGCCATATGACACGGCACTCCGGTAACTTTAGTCATCAATTTATCAAAATTGGTCAAAAGCGATGTCCCTCCGGACATCACAACGCCCTTATCAATAATGTCGCTGGCCAATTCCGGCGGCGTCTGCTCCATTACACCTTTGACCGCCGAAATAATATCAATTAGCACCGGATAAATGGCTTCGTTAATTTGTCCTTCGTTTAATTCAACCGTTCTTGGCAAACCGGTGATTGAATCCCGGCCCCTCACTTCCTTCTTGAGTTGATCCGAAACCTTTTTCTCGTCCAATAAGGCGTTGCCCATTTCAATTTTTATTTCTTCGGCGGTACGCTCGCCAATTAAAAGGTTAAACTTCTTCTTGAGATAGCTGGCGATCGCTTCATCTACTTTGTTTCCGCCAACCCGGACCGAATTGTGCACAACCACTCCGCCCAAGGAAATTACCGCGGCTTCGGTTGAACCTCCGCCGATATCCACTACCATGTGTCCGGCCGGCTGGGCAATCGGCACTTTTGCCCCAATCGCGGCCGCCAGCGGCTCCTCAATTAAGTAAGCTACCTTTGCGCCGGCCGCCATTGTCGCATCCAAAACCGCTCTTCTTTCCACTTGAGTGACACCAGATGGAATACAAACCATCACTTCGGGCTTAAAAAAACGCGACTTGCCTGCCGCTTTGTCAATAAAATAGGAGAGCATTGCTTCAGTAATGGTGTAGTCGGCAATTACGCCGTCGCGAAGAGGTCTTAAAGCCATGATATTCCCGGGAGTGCGGCCAAGCATTTCTTTTGCTTCTTTGCCAACAGCCACGACACGATTGTCTTCAACCGTTACCGCCACCACCGTAGGCTCGTTAAGGACAATTCCCTCTCCGGCAACATAAACCAAGGTGTTAGCAGTACCTAAATCAATACCGATGCGTTTAGAAAGCGCCATAAAATTAAAGAAGCCTTTTACTGTATCAAAATATATACTTAGCCTATCAAAATCCCGTGACAGCTTCCGGCTTTTTTGATTATAGAACTCCTTTGTAGTTCTTGCAAGAGCTATTGTCGGGGATGTATAATGCAAATTGCGCTATGAAGAAACAATTGCTCATTCCTCTGCTCATCGTTTTGTTTTTAATAATCGGCACCGTGATTGTCGTTTTACTTGGCAAGGGTTACGGCTTAAACCTTAACGGCAATGGTCCAATTTTGTCGGGAACCGGCCTGCTGGTGGCTACGAGTTCGCCAGACGGCGCGCAGGTGATTATTAATGGCCATTTGACAACCGCCACCGACAACACTATTAATCTTGCGCCCGGCGACTACGACGTGAAGATTTTTAAAGAAGGTTATTTTGCTTGGGAGAAAAAAATTACCGTCAAGAAAGAAGTTGTCAGCAAGGCCGACGCGCTACTCTTCCCAACTGCTCCCCAACTTACCAGCATTACCAATGTCGGGATTTTGAATCCGGTCATTGATCCAAGCCTGACTAAAATTACTTACTCTGTCGCTTCCCAATCAGCGGTCAAAAACGGCATCTATGTTTTAGACATGAGCGTCAGACCGATTTTGACTTTGCAAAACGCTTCCTCACAAATTGTCCAAGACATCACCAATGCTTTTTCGCTGGCCACCCTCACTTGGTCTCCGGACAGCGCCCAAATTCTAGCCACCATCACAAAAGGAGATATTTCGACAAAATATCTTTTGCAAACAAACACCCTTAACCAAAATCCTCAAGATGTCACCGAAACAATCGATTCAGTGAATAGCTCTTGGCAAAAGATTAAAGCCGACAAAGATACCGCCCAGCTGAATAGTCTGCCTAAAAACTTAAGAACTGTTGTTGCTAGTGATTTTAGCATCCTGCAATGGTCGGCCGACGAAACGAAAATTTTATATCAGGCTTCCCAGTCTGCTACAATTCCGTTGATAATTGAACCGGCATTAATCGGCACCAACTCTACCCCGCAGATTAGGGACATCAGAAAAGACGAAATCTACGTTTATGATATTAAAGAAGACCGCAATTATCTGATTTTATCCAGTCTACCTACCTCCCAATTCGCTAACGGAGAACTGCCGCTGATGTGGTATCCGGATTCAAAACACTTGGTTTATGTGCATGACGGACGCATTGATATGATGGAATACGACGCGCAAAATCAAACCACGGTTTATGCCGGACCGTTTGTTGATGATTATGTTTTTCCGTGGCCGGACGCAACCAAATTGGTGATTTTGACTAATTTAGGCAACCCCAACATCTCCCCCAACCTCTACACGATCGGATTGAAATAAATTTCTAATTTCTAATTCCCTGTCCGCATTACTATGCAAAGCGTTGCAGGCGGGTTAATTTCTAATCAAACCCGAATTCTTAAACTTGCAAATTCGCAAGCCGGATGCATGAAAACTGGAGCGAGTTTGCAAAATTTTGGATGCTTTCCTTAGAATTCCTTAACGAAGAGCGTGCGATATTTTAGCATGAGCGGAAAGCGAGAAAATTTTGCGAGCGACCTCAGCGCTTTCTACTTAGGGCTTGCGAATACTAACAGTCGTTGAAATGTTGTCCCCGGCGGCCAGCAGGTTTGTAAAACTAATTGCTGTTTATTTTGTTTTTGACTATTCACTAAATCCGAAACATCCGAAGGATTGACAATTTTTGATCCGGTTACAATATAGTTGTACCGCTTATTTTGGTAAAAAATGACCACCTCGTCCCCTTTTGCTAAGTCTTTGAGAAGGTAAAAAACGGCGTTGTAGCGCCCGACATCCCAAAAATTATCAGTTGAGTGCGCAAACAAATAGACATTACCGTTCATTCCCGGAAAAACACTGCCGGCGGCGTGCGCCACGCCCTGCATCAAGATTGGCAGAAACGCGTCTTGATTGCTTGGATCAACGTTGGGAAATACTTTGGCGCTGGCGCCGATTTTAGGAATCAACATGGAAAAATCCGTATCTGGCGGAGTAAGAATTTGTTGCTGCGGACCGGCTAGAACATCAGCAAAACTGGCAGTTCCGCCCGAAGAAATTGGCTTCTGAGCTTGCGTCGTTGGCAGTTGAACATTTTGACTGACAACGTAGTGCACTCCCCTTGCCTGAACTACATGGTAAGCTACTTCATAATAAAGCGCTGGCCCGAAGGTGGCCAAAATCCCAAAGATAGCAAACAGAACTAAAAAGTTTCCGATAGTACGGAGAATCAAAAAGCGGATAGCATCGGCCTTTTTCACATTATTAATTGTAGCTTTGTTTGTGCTAAAATACAAACAAGGCTTGCGCTGAGCAGGTCGAAGCGCCCTCGTAGCTCAACGGATAGAGCAAACCCGTCCTAAGGGTGAGATGGAGGTTCAATTCCCTCCGAGGGCACAAATTAAGATATAATTGAAGATGATATTCTCAAATTCTGCAAGAATTTGAAGAGGAGCATGCGACGACGGGGTGTAGTTCATCGGTAGAACGCTCGGTTCGGGACCGAGAGGCACCGGGTTCAATTCCCGGCACCCCGACAATTTGCCAACGCTAACTAAATATGTTTTAATAGGGTTGAAAGGAAAAATATGGCAGACGCACTAGTAAGCAACGAGTTTTTAAAAGGGCGAGGAGCAACAGTGGGATCAATCACTCCACCGCCATCATTATCGGAACAATTAAGGACTAATAAAAAAACCGTAGAAGAAGCGGCATCTCAAGTAGGAACGCAATTAACTCCAGCGCATGCTATCAGAACTATTGAGAGCACAAAGGCAGCCGCCGAGTTAGGAGGAGAACCATTCTCCGCCGCCGCCGTACTCTCTGACGTTGGAGCAGGAGCTGAAACCACAAATTTACCTATGCCCACCGAGACACCAGTGGTACCCACCGTGACACCAGCACAAGCTCCAAAAGAATCAGGACTTGAACCAACGGAAGAAGCAATGGTCGAGTTAGGATTGAGTATAAAGTCAGCAGATAAAAAACCAACAGTTTTGTCGAGCACAAAGACTAATGATGAGAGAACCAGTGATAGCCGCATTAGAGATTTAGGAAAAAGTACAAGAGAAGACATAGCAAGCGAACCTCCTCAACTTAATTGGCGGCAAAAATTTACAAAAGCAATTCGAGGTCTCGGCAAAGAAAAACCTGCTGCGCAAGTAAAAATAAAATAAACCTCACTCTTCCTCTCGCATTCTCAAATAACTTGCAATTAATCTTATAATATGGTTTAATAGCCCCTAGTAAAATTATGGCAGTACAAGTATCGGAAGTATTATCTCAAGAACCGCAATTCCCTACAAGAGAGAGGGTTATTTCTCCTGTGGGAAATGACGCTCACCCTCAATCCTTAAGATTACTTGAACCATCAGGACCCAACGACAGTCTAATTCCCTCGCCTATCCTAGTAGAAATAGCACAATGCCCCCAAATATTTCCACCAGTAGCTATAACTAAATATGAATTGGACAGAGAAGTAGCCGAAGTCAATGCGTTAATGGCACCAGATCAAAATCAAAGACCTGAGCCGCTGTTAATCGCCGTACCTGCACAAGTAAAAATGCCTGCTCCCCGAGAATCACGGATAGATGCAATCGGGAAAGCAATCGAAGAAACGATAAACATGGGCGATCTCGGTTTAAGCGAATCATCGATTAATCGAATTCCGTCAACTGCACCAACACCATCTGCCACCACACCTGTTTTGAGACAATCACGGATAACTATAATTGGAAATGCAATCGGTCGGGAAGTTGAAAAATTTAAGCGGCCACCAATGATTGCATCAGCTGCTTATAAAGCTGTTGACCAACTAAGAACTGTTTGCAACAAAGGGCAAGTCTCCACCGAATTTCCGAAAGGACGAGGACGACTTCAAAGAGTAAGGGATTGGCTCGATACTACAGTTTAATCCACGCTGACGGCTTGCAATCCCTTAGAACTTATGTCATGATATTTTTCTGTGGACGACCATAAACTGACCAAAAAAGAAAAAAAGGAATTGCGGAAACTGGAGTGGCAGGAAAAGGCTAAAAACGAAGCTCGGAATGCCAAAATAAAAAAGCTGGCAATCTGGGGAGGTGTGGCTTTGGTATTTTTAATCGTGATTGGTGTTTTGTTTACCACTGTCACTTCCCCAACCTCTTCAACTCCAAACATTACTATTGCGCCGGTTTCCGCCAAAGATATTTCTACCGGCAATCCAAAATCCAAAGTAACTTTAATTGAATACGCCGACTTCCAGTGCCCGGCCTGCGCTACTTACCATCCGCTCGTTGACCAGCTGTTGAAAGACTATCAGAATAAGATTTTTTATGTTTACCGTATGTTTCCGCTTGAACGAGCTCATCCGAATGCCCTTATTTCCGCGAAGTCTGCGTACGCGGCCTACAAACAGGGAAAGTTTTTTGAATATGGCGACCTGCTTTTTTCTAAACAGAACGACTGGGCGGATTTGCAAAACCCGCAGGATACTTTTACAAGCTACGCCCAAAGTTTAAAACTTGATGTTAGCCGGTTTACGAATGACATGAGCTCCCAAGAAACCCAAAAATACGTTAAGGATTCCGAGAATCAGGCGTTGAATGAGGGGATTGACTCCACTCCCAGCTTTTTTATTAACGGCAAACTCATCCAAAACCCAAACAGTATTGACGATTTTAAGAAACTGATCGATGCAGCGCTTTCTCAATAATGAATGACTTGAAACCTCGCTTTTTGGCGGGCAAATTATTGATTTATTCCGGCGTTTTGGCCTTTTTTGGCTTTCTGGATTCCTTGTATTTAACCATTCTGCATTATAAGAATATTGTCCCTCCCTGCTCTTTGCATGGCTGCGAAAAAGTCTTAAACAGTATTTATTCTATGATTGGGCCGTTCCCCTTGGCACTTTTCGGCGTGCTTTTTTATTTGACGGTGATTTTAACTTGTCTTTTGATACTAATTGAAGGAAGAAAAGAGCTGGTGAAGTTTTTCCATTTTACGGTTTTAGTCGGATTCCTCTTTTCGGTCGTTTTATTCCTTATTCAATTTTGGATTATTAAATCCTTTTGCCAGTATTGCTTGCTATCCGAAATCATCGCCACGGGATTATTAATTTTATCGTTATTGAAACTCAAACAAGACAAAAAAAGTGTCTAGCGTTACGGTTCCGCCCCATAGTTTGACTTTTCTCGTCCCAATGCTATAATCCAAACTTAGTTACAAAATAAACCCGGACTAATTTGCTGTCCGGATGTTTGTTTTGTCACTTAGTTTTAATTTGCACTTTGACAAGTTGCGAAAAATGTTCTTTCAATTGTAGAGCTTTGGGCATTAAACAGTTAATGTCTAGCGCTCTACAGTTGAAAGCTTTAGTAGTTTTAAAAGGAGGGAGATTTATTTTACACATTCTCAAAGGAAAGGAAGAAAGAGGTAGATATCAACAGGTAATGAATGATTGACGAACGGTTCTTTTAGACAACAGACAAATTGGAGACAACGATGAAAAAGTTCGTACTGGTAACGGTTGTTGCTATCATCGCTCTAAGCGTAATGCCAGCTACGCCCGCGAAAGCCGACAATGTTACTCCTGTTAGTGGTTCTTACCCTCCCCCTAATGTAAAGGTCTTCTCGCCTCGCTGCGAAACTCTCGAAATAGTGTGGAATTCACAGGCAGGAAGATTGGTGGTATTCTACCTCACCAAATATAGCAACAAATACCCAACTAGGGTAAACCTCGGCTACACTGACTTAACCCTCGCGAACTCCGGTGAGCCGTTTCCTATCGCGCCATGGCCGTACTATGAGTGGTCCGCCAGCTTTCCTGCTCCCGTCGATTATATATATAGCACACTGGATTTTAGCGGTTGGATTAGTGTCGCCACGTGCTCTACGCCTAAGGCCACGCCAAAACCCACACCGAAGCCTGCGCCAAAGCCGACGCCTAAACCAGCTAAGTCCACGCCAAAGCCGACATCACCCGCAACAGCGTCTTCGACGTCTGTTTCAGGACTACCGCCAATATCAATATCGCTATCGGCCGACGCACCGCTAATTGTCCTAACCCTACTTGCTATCCTTGTCCTTCTGGGACTCGGACTACTTGCGGTTAATATCCTCCTGCTGCGGCCACGCAAAAAGTAGCTCCTAAACACTGTTGTGTTGGCCCAGTCCGGTTGGATTAGGAAATCGCTTGTAAAGGAGAAGCTCAGCCATAGCTTGGTACAAAGGATCCATTTAGGATCTAACGCCAAAGCTTCTTGATGCTGAGCAACTCCGATTTGGAGAAAGAAAGGACTACTATGTTCAAAAACAACCCGTTTCGGGATATCCAATCACAGCTAACGCTGAGAAAGGTCCCGAACCATTTTCGCAACGCACTCAAGTGTTAAAGGCACCGCAAGGTGATAGACTCAGAAGAGTATTTACTGCACGCGCAGTCTGCTGACTTTCGTCAGCTACTTTTTTTATTTTATTACCCCATGGTGCCTTTTTTCCTTGCCTATTAGGATTGACGTTAAAGTTAAAATCTAATTACGCATGAAGAGAAACTCACGATAGTCACCTAGAGATCTAGAAATTAAAAATTAGGAATTAGAAATTGGGGTTAGATGTATTCCTCTGCTCTTTTGTAGTTTTTGATTTCTTCGGGAGTGAACCAGAGGGCTTTTTCAATATTGGCTTCTTCCAAGCTGGCGGAGATGTGAACGAGATTTGCGACTCCCCGCTTTTCGGCATTGGCATAAGCCGCCGAATCGGTTGAATAATCACCGCGGATTGTTCCCGCCGGAGCATTCACCGGCATCGTCGGACCGGCCGCCGCGATCACATTGTCAACCGCGTGCTTACCTTCCAAAATCATCGCCACCATCGGCCCGGATTTGACGTAGTCAAACAACCAACCCTTTACCATTTTACCCAGTTCCATCGGATCGTCGGTCCCCAAGTCTTTAATTGCATCTTTTCCGTATTGCGTGTAGGTTTTTAGGGTTTTTTCGCCCCATCTTAAAAGTGTTTTCGGGTCTTCGGCGTTGTAGTGTTTAAGAAGAATCTCATCTTCGGCGTAAACCATTTTCATGGCGACGATTTTGAGGCCCATCCGCTCAAAGCGGCTGATTATTTTTCCGACCAAACCCCGTTTGACTCCGTCGGGCTTAACCATTACAAATGTCTGTTCCATAATCTAGTTCTTAGCAACTAGTTCCTAGTGGCTAGTCGCTAATTGCTGACCTCCAATCCTAAATCCATTTTAGAGCAATTAGGTAATTAGGTCAATTAGGTAAATTTTAATAGTTTCTCGAACCGTTGTCTATCAGGAAAATTACCGATGATTGCCAGATTAAGTTGGTTTTGCTTGAAATACTTCTTAGCGGCCGCTTCAACTTCTTCCATAGTTACTTTATCGATTTTGGCGATCAATTCCTCCGGCGTTTCGATTTTGTCTTCCAAGATTTCGCCTTGGGCAAAAAATCCGGCCACGGCCCGGCTGTCTTCCAACTCCAACACAAAATGCCCTTTCAAAAACTCTTTGGCCTTCTCCAGTTCTTTTTTGGTAATCTGTGATTTGGAACTAGCCATTTTTGAATACTCTTGAACAATAACCGCAATTCCCTCATCAACACGCTTCGGATCAAGTCCGGCAGTGGAAACCAAAAATCCAACATCTTGATAATGTTCGGCACCGGTTCGCACGTAATAAGCTAGTCCTCTTTTTTCGCGGACTTCCGAAAAAAGACGCGAACTCATTCCCCCGCCCAAAATTGCCGCCAAAACCGATAAAACGTGTTTTTCTTCGCTGTGAATTGAGACTGTGCGGAAACCAATGCCAATGTGCACTTGTTCCGTATCTTTCTGTTTTATATAAAGAGCTGGTTTGATCTGGTTTTCCTGTTGCTTCTTGTACTTAATTGTATCGAAAGGCTTCATTTCGCCAAAGTATTGCTCAATCAGGTCTTCTGCTCTTTTGGTTTGGATTCCGCCGGCCACGACTACCGTAATATTTTGCGGACTATACAAACTGCTCATGTAGTCAACGAAATTCTGCCTGGTGATTGATTTAATGACTTCCAAAGTCCCAACAGTATCCCATCCTAAAGGCGTATCACCATAAAGTAATTCTTCGTAGACATCGGAGATATTGGATACCGGAGTATCCTCACGCATGTTTCTTTCTTCCAGAATAACGCCTTTTTCTCTATTAATTTCGCCTTGGTCTAGCTTGGAATGTTGCAGCATGTCGGAGAGAACATCCAGACAAAGCTCAACGTGGTTGGCGGCGGCTTTGACAAAGTATCCGGTGACTTCTTTGCCGGTAAAAGCGTTGAACTCGCCACCAACGCCGTCAATTAAACCGGCAATATCCTGTGCGGTCGGGCGCTTCGTGGTGCCTTTGAAAGCCATATGCTCCAAAAAGTGGGAAATGCCGTTATTTTTGCGGTTTTCGTAACGTGAACCGGCGCCGACCATGACCATCGCGGTGGCGCTTTCAAACGAAGGCATTGGGATCGTGATAACTCTTAAACCGTTCTTGAGGACTTTCCGCGTATATTTCATTGCCACCATTATAGCAAGTTGATTAGGTTTTTAAAAGTAATTAAATTAACCGTGAGGCAATTTTAGTCTATCGAAAACTTCATTTATCGGACGTCCTTCTCCGGCTGCAAATTGCGCTCTTGCTCTATCTTCTAAAACTTGCGCTTCCGGATTAGCACGTAGTTTTGACCACATTGACCCTTGCCTTGTTGGTTCTGGAGTAGATGATGGTAATTCGTTTTTTGGTGTTGCCATGTTAAAACTGATTTTATACTTTTCTTACCAGAAGTCAAGAGCTAATTTTTGAGCGTGGGAAAGTGGTGTATCATAGGTTAGTGCATGATACAACGATTGAGAAAATATTAGATTTAGCTTCGCAAGACGACGCCTTGAGGAACTTACATGTGCTCCGGAGCGGAGACGCCGAGAAGTGAAAGAGTGTTTTTGAGGGTGATTTGCGTCGCTTTGAGAAGCGCCAGGCGGGCTTGAGTTAGTTTTTCGTCTTTTGAAATAACCATTTGCGTTTCGTAAAACTTATGAAACAAGTTGGCAATTTCCAAAGCATAGGTTGTCAGTGGATTTACTTCCAAGGACTTTACTACTTCCTCAACCAAGTATGGCAATTTGAGTAAATGCCGGATTAGTGAAATCTCCTCTTCCGTTTTCAATAATGACAAGTCCACGTCATTCTTAATTCTTAATTCATCATTCTTAATTCTTGCGAATATCGAAGATATTCTAGAACACGCATATTGAACATAAAATACCGGATTGTCCGATGCGCGTTTTTTGGCCAGTTCTAGATCAAAATCCATATGTGTCGAACTTTTTGGTGTAAGTAAAAAGAAACGGAAGGCATCTTTGCCAACTTCATCTAAAACTTCCTTAGCGGTGACAAAATTGCCGGCGCGCTTACTCATTTTTACCACTTCTTCTCCCCTTTTTAGCCTCACCCACTGATATAAAGTAACCCGCAAATTGTCGGGGTTAAATCCTAAAGCTTTAACCACTGCTTTTAAGCGTGGGACGTGACCGCTGTGATTTGCTCCCAAGACATCGACCACGACATCGTTGGCGGACATTTTTTCGTTGTGATAAACAATATCCGAGGCAAAATAAGTAAATTGCCCGTCGGATTTTTGCACTACTGTTTCCCGGTCCTTGAGAAATTCGTCGTTTGGTGCAAACCACTGAGCTCCATCGTTTTCTTTGAGCGCTTTTTTGATTTTTACCAAGACTTGCGGCACTTCTTTACGCAAATCCGATTCTTTGCGGACCTTGTCGAATTTAATTCCCATCGCTTCGCAATCTTTGAGGATTTCGACTAGCATCAACTCCACCGCCACTTTACCTGCTTTTTCGATAAACTGCTCTTGCGATAAATCGTCCTGATTATCTTCCAATTCGTCTTTGACCTGTTCTGACAATTCTTTGATATACTCGCCCAAATATTGCATTTCATACTCCGCCGGCTTTTGGTCGGGATGCAGCGTGAAATAAATCGTTTCGCCCAAACGGTCAACTTGACCGCCGACATCGTTATGTAAATACTCTCTGGTTATTTGATAGCCGGCTTTTGCCAACACATTGGCAATGGTATCTCCCAACGGCCCGCCGCGGGCATTACCGATATGCAAAGGCCCGGTCGGGTTGGCCGAAACAAACTCCACGCTCGCTTTTTTACCTTTTCCAAGCGTTGACGAGCCATACTCATCCCCTTTCCCAATGATGTTTTTAACCTGGCTCTGCAGATATTTTTTGGAAAGGTAAAAATTGATAAATCCCGGCGCAACGGCTTCGATTTTCTCGAAATCCGGCTGAGAACCAAGTTCATCAACAATCTCTTTAGCTAAGGCTAGAGGGGTGGCGGCAGAGGAAGGGCTCCCGACAGCGCGCATGCCAGTGAGTCGTGAGCGAGCACTGGCGGGAGGGAGACTGCCGACAGGACCCCGAAACAACGCCATCGCAATATTTGAAGAAAAATCGCCGTGCGCTGTATCTTTTGGCTTTTCGACCGAAAAATTGCAGCTTTGAGCTCCCATCCCCGCAGCAATTTTTTCCAAGATTGAATATATTTTTGCTTTCGGCTCTTCCATTTCCATTCCATTTTACCACATTTTGTTCTCTTATTGACAAACAAAGACCTATAATCTATACTTTCCGACATGAGTAACGAAGCTTGTCCATCAAGACCTACAGTACAACCCTTTTCGCCCGAGCAAATCAGAGCGATCCTTGCTGAACAAACAAGAAGATTAGACGAGGCACACGCGATGCTATTAGAAGCTAGGAGCTGGACGGATGAAAAACTTTCAAAAAATGAAGCTGTTACAAGAGCATTTGTAATGCGCCAAAGATTCGATCGCGTTTGTGATTTAGGTGTAAGCTTCGACGGCACTCATAAGCCCAAAGATTCAAGGGGCGTATCGTATGAAATAGAAGCTTCTGGACTTCCTTTTTCTCCAAGTCTTGGAGTAGACATAGATTTCGAAGATTCACCTCCAACCAAAATTTGGATTAATCCATATCAAACGCCTCATGAAATTAATGTACTCTCCTTTATGGGAAACCTTGACAAACACAACACTAGAACAGCCGCTCGCGTTGCTGAAGCCTTTTTAAACGCAATCGTGCAACCGGTAGAAGAAACTCTCGGTTTGCCTAAACTACCAGACCCCGATCGATATCTCCGACCTGAGATAGAGCTAGATTTATATTTAGGGGGATAAAACTCAATATCCCCAATTGAACAATTTCCCTGCACTTGAAAAAAATCCCAATTTAGCCTAAGATACTACCTAAGCTTTTTGAATTTATATGATTTCCGTTTTGGCATACAACATTCAATACGGGAGAAAATTAGATCTTATTGAAAGATGGCTGCTCAAAGATCCGGCCAAGTTTGATGTAATTTGCTTACAAGAGTTCCCTTTTAATGAAAGCGCCAAGTTTCTGGAAGCTTTTACAAAACACTCTTTTGACTATCGCTTTGCCCCTTCAATTTCCGGCAAAAACAAACTCTATGGAGAGCTTACTCTTTACAAAAAGAGGAAATTAAAACTGATGGATGAAAAAATCGTCAAACTTGGAACCAACCTCTTAGAGACAAGATTTCGAAGAAAAGGACAGAGAACTTCACTTCTAACAGTTTTTAAATACAACAATAAAAAGCTGGTGCTAGCCAATTCCCACCTGGTCTGTTTTGCCCTAAATTCAAAAAGGATTAATCAGATTTCCAAAATAATCAAAGGGGTTAAAGCAATCGGCGACCATTCGGCTTTTGCCACGCTGATTTTGGGCGATTTCAACTACACTTCGCGCATCAGACAAAAAAAATTGATGGAGTTTATGGAAAAAAATGAGCTGAACAACGCTTACAAAACCCACACTCACAAATTATTTTTTATCAAACAGCAACTTGATTACGTTTTTTATAACGGCTGCAGGGTTAAAAATGTCAAAATCGGCAAAAGGATTAAATACTCCGACCATTCCCCGGTCTGGTTCGACATTGATTTAGAAAGATATCCTCTTGCAATTTCTAAAAATTGCTGTTACGTTTAATATAGATATGAAAATTCTCCTCATTGACGACGATTTGGATTTTGTCCATATTTTTGAAGCCGCGCTAAATCAAGGCGGTTTTCAAACTGCTACCAGCGGCACCGGCGAAGACGGTTTAGCCAAAGCCAAAAGCGAAAAGCCTGATTTAATTTTGCTTGATCAAGTCCTTCCCGACCTTTCCGGCAACGACGTTTTGAAAAATTTGAAAGCCGACGAGCAAACTAAAACTATTCCGGTTATTTTCCTCTCTAACTTTAGCCAGGAAGAATTGGTTAAAGGCGCTTTGGACGAAGGGGCTGTTGATTATGTTTTTAAGTATCAGGTTGAACCAAAAGACGTCATTGCCAAAATAAAACAGGTTTTGAAGGTTTAATATGCAGCCGAATACCGATTACAAAAAACTTTTGACCGAAGTTATCCAAAAACAAATGGTTATTTTGGGACCAAGTATCGCTTTGGCCAAAGCCAGAAACGTTAAAGGGCTGACGGTGGCCGACGACGGCACGGTAGTGAATATTGACGGCCAGCCGCAGGAGTTAATTCAGGGATTAATTGACCAGTTCGTTCAGCTTTCCGGCTTAATTGTTAAAAAAACTATGGAACCGCTGTTGTCGGTCTACCCCGACGGTGTGGCAAATACTTTGGGAAAAGCGGCTGAAGTAGTCGCCCCTACAGGAGGCGGACAAATCTAAATGATTGACACAACCAGACTTTTAACTATTGCTATTGAGGCCGGCGCTTTCATTTCTACCATGGCGGCGTTTGTCGCGGCAATGATTATGCTGAGAGTGACTAGAAAATTTGGCACGGGCATTTTGGCCAGCGGTTTTAAAGCGATTTCCTTCGGCGTTTTGTTTATTGCCTTGGGAATTTTAGTTGATGCTGTCCAAAGCTATCTGCAAATTGAAAGTATTGCGGTCCCCCAGCAATTTGTGACCATAAT
>DATKGY010000034.1:0-2605 GCA_035510535.1 Patescibacteria group bacterium | reverse complement strand
AATAGATTTGCCCAAAACCGAAAGCAGGTCTTTGAAGTTTTTGGCAAAAGATCAGGTGGATAGATTGGTAACAAGCATCGATACATCAAAGGAGGAAGGAATCAGGGACAGGGCAATTTTGGAATTACTATTTTCAACCGGGCTTAGAGTTTCGGAGCTTGTAAAATTGAACCATGAACAGGTCAATTTAGAAAGACGGGAGTTTGGTGTTATAGGGAAAGGACAGCGCTTGAGGCTTGTATTTATCTCAGACCGTGCCGCAGACTGGATTAAAAGATATATGGATAAAAGGGAAGATATTTTTAAGCCTTTGTTTATTAGGTATTCCGGAAAAGTGATTGAGTTAGACGGCGGAGAAAGAATGAGGCTTACCGCCAGAAGCGTTGAAAGGGTGGTTAAAAAATATGTTCGAAAAGCGAGAATTCCTGTTGATGCAACAGTCCATACGCTTCGGCATTCTTTTGCCACAGATTTGTTGACAAACGGCGCGGACATCCGTTCGGTCCAGGAAATGCTCGGACACAAAAATATTGCTACAACCCAAATCTACACCCACATTACCAACAAACAATTGCACGACGTCCACAGATCATTTCATTCAGGAAATAAGTAATCGGCTGAAAGGTTTATTTGGAAAGATTCTCTGTGGCTTCAATTAAGTTTTCCAGCAAAAGCGCGACGTTAACCGGACCCACACCTCCCGGAGTCGGAGTGTAAAATGCGGCAATTTGTTCAACTTCATCGTTAACATAATCTCCTTGTGTTTTTCCCTCGTCGTCGGCCGATAAACCAACACCGATTAAAATAACGCCTTTTTTGAGGTCCTTAAAATTAATGATTCCCCTCTTCCCTACCGCGGAAATAATAACGTCGGCCTGTCTAATAATTTCGTTTTTGTTTTCGGTTTTTGAATCAATAACAATCGTTTCAATTTCCCTTTTTCGGAAGTAATTGATTATCGGTTGTCCGGCGGTTTCTCCCTTTCCAATGACGACAATCTTTTTAGATTTTAGCCAAGCATTGAACGATTCCTCTTCGCTTAGATTGCCGAAAATTTCGCCTAAGATTTCAAAAACCGCCGCGGCCACCGGTACGGTGTATAAAGAAGTTTTGCCAAATCCGTCGATTTCTTTTGCGGGAGAAATTAATTCCACCAAGCGTTCAACCTGAATAGTTTGCGGGGCGGGCCGTTGTAAAATGATGCCGTGAATCTTAGGGTTGCTATCCAATTTTTTAATCAGCGTTTCTATCTTCTCATTAGTGACGGTTTCATTAAAGCGGAAGATTTTGGTTTCGGCGCCGATCTCTCTGGCTTTTAATTCTTTTTGCCGGACATAAACATTAGAAGATTTTTCCTCGCCGATTAAAATTACTGCTAGAGATGGAGTGATTCCACGCGTTTTTAACTGAAGCACTTTCTTTCTTAACTCATCTAGGATTTCTGTGGCTAGTGCGCGTCCGTCTATTTTCATTAAATTATTTTCCGATACACGCCGCCGAAGCGACATGGTCAGTTTTGTCTGAGAATCTCATCAAGATTACGCCTTGAGTGGCTCTGGAAAGTTTTGGAATTGAGGTTATGGTTAGCTTAACGACTTGTCCTTTTTGCGAAGTCATAATTACTTCTTCGCATCCGTCAGGAATAATTTGTGACATGACGACTTTACCTGTTTTTTCAGTGACTTCAGCTACTTTTACTCCCTGACCGCCGCGTCCCTGGACGTGGAATTGGTCAACCGGCGTTCTTTTGCCTAACCCCTTTTCCATAATAGTTAAAACTTCGGATTTTTGCGTTTTACCGACCACATCCATCTGAATAACCCGGTCGTCCTTTTCGTCTTTTTTAATTAAGATTCCTCTAACCCCCATAGTGTTTCTACCCATTCCCCGTACTGATTTTTCCGAAAAGCGGATTGACTTGCCGTTTCTGGTGACCAATAGAATGTCATCGTTGCCGCTGCTTAATTTACTCCAAACCAATTCGTCATCTTTCTCCAGTTTAATCGCTAAGATGCCGCTTCGTCTGATGTTGGCAAATTCCGACAGGGCGCTTTTTTTAACGGTTCCTTTCTTGGTGGTTAGAAAGACGTATTTAGCTTCACTGCCTTTTCCATAGGCCACAAATGACTCAACTTTTTCACCCGACTCAATGTTCAAAAGATTGACTACTGCTGTGCCTTTGCTAGTCCGGGACGATTCGTTTATTTCGTAAGCTTTAATTTGATAAACTTTTCCTTTATTGGTGAAGAACAAAATATTGTCATGAGTTTCCAGGTATTTAATGTCGGCAATCATATCCTCGTCGTTTTTAGTAGTCATACCAATAATTCCTTTGCCGCCGCGTTGCTGGGTGCGGAAACTATTCAGACTTTGTCTTTTGATATAACCGGTGTCGGTTAGAGTGATAACGGTTGGTTCATTAGGAATTAAATCTTCTTCCGAAAATTCGCCGACTTTGCTTTTATAAACTTTAGTGCGTCTTTCATCGGCATATTTTTCTCTAAGTTTAGTTAATTCTTCTCCGATGACAATTAAAATTTTACTTGGATGCGCCAATAAATCCTCAAGATAAGTGATGGTTTCTTTAATCATCTGATATTCCTCT
>DATKGY010000033.1:0-6088 GCA_035510535.1 Patescibacteria group bacterium | reverse complement strand
AGGAGAAGTAAAGGATCTTTTCTTTCACTCGTCAGACTTAAGCGGTGTTACTTTCGATGAACTTCAAGTTGGAGCAGCCGTTACGTTTGATGTCGTGGAAGATGCAAAGGGACTAAGGGCAAAAAACGTAAAGCTTGCCTAGTAAATTGCACGAAACAACATAAAAACCTTCAAGGTTCTAACGTCGTCTATCCCGCGTCGCGCAATTACGACTTAGGACATGAATTCAAGGCCAATGTAGTCGAGCTATAGTCGATTAGTAGTCGAGTGTCTTTTTAGCCACTTGGAAATCTCTTCAATCGATAAATGTTGATTTTCGACGTTTAAAGGGAATGTAACAAACTCTTTCTGACTAGCGTCAAGCTCGTACCCGTTCATAAACAAAAACCTTGCTGTTGAGACCATAGCAGTTCTTTTATTTCCATCAACAAAAGCATGATTAAACATTAAAGAATGGAATAAAGCTGCGGCTTTATCAAAAATAGTCTGATACAAATCCTCTCCTCCAAACGAAGATTGTGGTCTTGCAGCCGCAGATTGGATAAGACCTATATCTCTTATCCCATGGCTGCCTCCGTATCTTTCCACCATCTCCTCATGAATTGCCAGTATGATATCAAGAGTAAGATAAGAAGTATTTTTCACTTTTTTGCAAGTTCACTCAGTGCGGATTTATATTTACCGTTAAACTTCTCCAACCAATCCATAAATTCAGGAGTTATACCGCTGGCTTTTCTAATGGGAGATCCCAGGCCAGCTACAACAAGAGCATCGGCTTCCAGATCTTGCCTGACGACCACCTTTTGTCCCGCCTTCAGCTTCTTTTCTTTGACAAAATTCGCCGGAAGAGTGACTGCCAATGAATTCCCGACTTTTATAATCATTTGTTCCATGTTATAACTATGTTATAACAAAACACACTATTTGTCAAGACGGCTTGTTGTCACACAATCTGCGATTTAGTATGTAAAGATAGGGTTTGTTTTTAAATTCACCTCCGCCTGTTATAATAAAGTAGTGATGAGCGCAAAGGAAATAATTGATATCTATATTAGCTTTTTTGAAAAGCGCGGGCATAAGCGGATTGCCAATTCCCCTTTGGTTCCGGAAAACGATCCGACTACCCTTTTTACTTCTTCGGGCATGCAGCCCTTAGTCCCCTATCTTTTGGGCGAAACACATCCAAGCGGTAAACGGTTGGTGAATGTACAAAATTGTTTTCGGGCCGTGGACATTGAAGAAGTCGGCGACAACCGCCACTCAACTTTTTTTAGGATGTTGGGAAATTGGTCTTTAGGCGACTACTTTAAGAGCGAAGAAATCCCATGGCTGTGGGAGCTTTTGACCAAGGAATTTAGCCTGCCTAAAGAAAAACTCTACGTCACCGTGTTCAAGGGTGATGGAAACGTAGAATTTGATAGTGAAAGTGAATTGATTTGGAAAGAAGTGTTAGCCGCGTCCTTCGGCTCCGCTCAGGACAATAGAATTTTTAAAGATGCTACCAATTGGTGGAGTCGCAGTGGCCTTCCCGACAAAATGCCCGCCGGTGAACCGGGCGGACCGGATACTGAAGTTTATTACCGCTTTGATGAAGTCGAGCATGGAAAAAATTGCGAAGGTGATAATCCGGCAACCTGTAATTGCGGAAAATATTTGGAAATCGCCAATTCGGTTTTCATGCAATACAAGAAAAAAGCCGATGGCTCGCTTGAATTATTGCCTGAGCCAAATGTTGATTACGGCGGCGGAGTGGAAAGATTAATGGCTGCCATTGAGGACAAAGCCGATTATTTTGAAACTTCACTTTATGCGCCGATTATCAAAACTATTGAGGATGAAAGCGGAAAGAAATATCCTTCGGCAAGCTCAGGACAAGCTACCAACAAAAAGGCAATGCAAATTATCGCCGACCATTTAGCCGCCGCAGTTTTTATTACCGCATCCGGCATTAGGCCTTCAAAAACCGACCAGGGATATATTTTGCGAAGATTAATTCGGAGAGCTTTAGATAATTTCCGCGTACTGAATGGAGAGAATATTCAAACGGTAATCGAAAAGATTGTTGAGCAATACTCGCCTACCGATGACGTTTTGACAGAAAAATTCGAAGAAATCAAAAATGTTATTTTGGAAGAAGAGCAAAATTATCAAAAGGCAATTGTGGCGGGTGAAAAAGTTCTTAAGGGTTCTGAAAAAAATGGCACTAAGGAAATTAGCGCGGATGATGCTTTTATAATGTACACCACCCACGGACTTTCCCCGACCCAAATTAGAAGTTTGGGATATATTTTTAACGAACAGGAATTTGCGCAAAAAATGGAAGAGCACCAGAAACTTTCCCGTGCCGGAGCCGGACAAAAGTTTAAAGGCGGACTGGCCGACCACAGTGAAAAAACTATCATGGGACATACCGCGACACATTTATTGCATAAAGCATTACGGGACATGTTTGGCGAGCAGTTACACCAGACGGGTTCGAACATTACTAGTGTTCGGGTACGTTTCGATTTCAATTTTGACAGAAAAATGGAAGACAGTGAAATTGCCGAGATTGAAAAAACGGTGAACGGAAAAATTGCCGAGAATTTGCCGGTGCGTTTTGAAATTATGCCATTAGCCAAAGCCAAAGAAATCGGCGCCATCGGACTGTTTGACGAAAAATACGCCGAAGACGTGAAGGTTTATTTCATTGATGACTACTCGAAAGAGCTCTGCGGCGGGCCGCACGTTACATTTACAGGCGAGATTAAAAAGTTTAAAATAATAAAGCAGGAAAATATCGGTCACGGCCAGCGCCGACTATACGCTGAGGTTGGCTGAGGTAATGTAGTTACCGAAGTCCTGAGCGAAGCCGAAGGATTAAACATTTATGAAGTTACCTTTCCCTAACATCGCAAATAAAGTTAAACCCGAATACTATCTGGCGCTAATTTTAAGGAATGAGCGGGCCACCTCGGTCTTATTTTCCAAAGCCGGCAGCACGATTAAATATTTGGGACACGGCGAAGAAGATTTTGCCAATACGATTGAAGACGCCACGACCGAACAGTTTTTGGAAGTTTTAGATAAATCAATTACCCAGGCCGAAACGGTACTGCCGGACAACATCGAAAGTCACAAAACCATTTTTGGACTGAAAGACAGCTGGATTGAGAACAATAAAATCAAAAAAGAGTATTTGGAAAAATTAAAAAAAGCCAGCGACGAATTGAGCTTAGAACCGATCGGCTTTTTGGTTTCCGCCGAAAGCATTGTTAACCTTTTGCAAAAAGATGAAGGCGCGCCCGTCACCGCCATCTTGGTTGAGATGGGACAAAAGTTTATTACGGTTTCGCTGGTTAAAAGCGGAAAGATTTTGGAGACCAAGTCTTCG
This sequence comes from Patescibacteria group bacterium, assembly GCA_035510535.1. GTDB lineage: Bacteria > Patescibacteriota > Microgenomatia > Levybacterales > UBA12049 > DATKGX01. Next base: position 2,715 of record DATKGY010000033.1, on the reverse strand, counting down.
GAAATCCATCAGTCGGCACCTTTTACGGTTGATACGTTACTGAAACATTTTCAAGCGCCCGACGTGATGCCGGCTAGGGTCGTAATTTACGGCGACGACGAAGACGAAGTAACGCAGGAATTTATCGGCCATCCCTGGAGCAAAAGCCTGCCGTTTTTACATCTTCCGCAAATCACCAGCCTTCCCAAAGACGGCCCGATAAAAGCGATGCTTCTGGGTGCGGCCACCCAAATGGGAGCGCAGCTTTTGTATGACTCACAAACTGTGGATTTTGACCAGGAGGAGCCTAAAAAAATCTCCCCCGAGGAAGTGACCAATTTTGAGCCGGTAGCGATGCCCGCTGAGCCCAAAGAAGAACCCCACTCCGCTCCATCCGACGCTAAAGCTATGGATGGCGAGGAAGCTCCGCGGGGCGAGGAGCCGAAACTGGATTATGTTGATAAAGATGACTCTTTGGAGTACTTCGGTTTTATGGAAAGTGACGTCGCCAAAACCGCCAAACCCAAACCCGAAGTTGAGGAGCAAAAAGTTCCAGATGCAGTGATTAAAGAAGAGATTGCCGAAATTCCCGAAGAAGAAAAAATGGCAGAAGAAAAGAAAAACGGCTTTGTGGAAAACGCACTAATGATGATTCCAAAAATACAATTGACAATGAAAAAGATTATGAATAGTCTTCTCCAGTCCGGCGGGACAACGAAAAAATTATTGCTGGGAATTGGCGCAGGCGCTATTATTCTAATTCTCGGCGGCTTGTTCTTTTTGACGCTAAATACCAAAGCCACAGTTGCAATTTTAGTTAATCCTAAAACCGACCAGAAAACTACTTCGGTTACTTTTGCCTCCGATAAAGCCACCGATATTGGTTCGGGCGTAATCGCTTCCCAACCGCTGTCGGTTTCCGAAGACGGTACAATGACGACCAACGCCAGCGGCCAAAAAGATGTCGGCACACCGGCCAAAGGAGCAGTGACTATTTTTAATATCGGCACCGGCGAATTAACCCTTCCTTCCGGCACCAAAATTACTTCTGCCAACAGTTTAGTTTTTACGCTGGATGATGCAGTCACTGTCGCTTCCGGCGATGCCATTTTGGGAGCTGCTACCGGTTCCGTTAAAGTTACCGCCGGTGATATCGGACAAGCCTACAATCTGCCGTCCGGCACTAAATTTACCGTCGCAGGACAAGACTCTTCGGTGGCCGCCAAAAATGACAGCGCCTTTTCGGGCGGAACCAAAAAATCAGTAACCGTCGTTTCCGCCGATGACATTCAGAAATTATTGGACGGACTTCCAAAACAGCTGGAAGGAAAAGCCAAAACCGATATCCAACCGAAAGTGACCGGCGATAATATCATGCTTACCAGTTTTGTGTCCGAAAGCGTTGATAAAACTAGCCAAAGTTTCGATCACAAAGCGGGTGATCAAGCCGGCAATGTAACACTAAAGGGTACCGTTGATTTCCAAACTCTTACCTATAATAAAGCCGACATGTTAAAGCTGGCCCAGTCACTTCTTGGCGGCAACGGTACGCAAGTTAGTCAAGATAATTTATCCGTCAACGCTAAAAATATCGGCGTTAATAAAGACGGCAGTATCGCGGCGGACTTACAAATTAGCGCCGGATTACTACCGGAAATTGATAACGCTGCAACGGCAAAACAAATCGCCGGAATGCCAATTACAAAAGCCAAAAACTTAATCTCGAATATTCCGCAAGTTGAAAATGTCGGCATTGATTTAAAACCAAATATCCCCTTTCTTTCCCAAAACCTGCCTGGCAATCCCAACAATATCACCATTCAAATTACTGCCAAGTAAATGCCAAAACGCTATTATAAACAAACGGGAGTAGGCCGGAAAAAGAAACTTACCAGAGCCTTGGGCCTGCTACTAATTCTTAGCGGTGCCTTAATAACTGGTTACGTTTTTTTGCCTTTACTTTCCTGGCAAATTTATTTTGCTCCGGTTTTTGCCAGCCAGAATATCGCTTCGCCGATTCCGCAAACTACTATTGTTTCGAATACTACTTTCCAGACACTTTTGGCAGAGGCATCAAACACGCTTAGTGGCGTTGATTATACCAATGCCGACAATTGGTTCCCCAACTTTAAGCATCAAAAAAACGGCAGCCAAACGATTCCCAGTTATTCTATCTCGATTCCCAAACTGAATATTAAAAATGCCGTTGTTTCAACGGTTGATACCGATTTATCTAAACACCTGGTTAATTATGACGGCACCGCCGTTCCGGCGGACAAAGGCAACGCCGTCGTTTTTGGGCACTCCACTTTACCCCAGCTTTACGACGCCAAAAGTTATAAAACGGTTTTTACCTACCTTTATGAGCTGACGCCGGGGGATGAAATTATTGTCAATGTCGCCAATGTAATTTATAAATACCGCGTGGAAAATATCACGGTTGTTGACCCGAATAATACTTCTATTTTGCAACAAAACTTTGATGATAGTTACTTAACGCTGGTCACCTGTACCCCGCCGGGGACAATCTGGAAAAGATTGGCGGTGAAAGCCAGAATCGAAAAAATATGAGAGAACGTTCTTTTTGGGAAAGGATTTTAATCCAAATTTGGCCGACAATTCGGCGCATTATAAATGATGTTTGGTTTTTCTTGACAAGAATAATTAAATCATTTATCCACATTGTTTTGCAAGAGATATGACCGACGAACAAGATTTGGCCATTAACGCCATTAA
>DATKGY010000032.1:0-18355 GCA_035510535.1 Patescibacteria group bacterium | reverse complement strand
TAGAGCCAGTCCCAACCCTAAGATTGCCATAAGAGAAAGATAATATCCGAAATGTTTCTGAAGTTTTTGATACATTTAAATAATTGCTCCTCTCAAAAGAATTATAACAATGGCAAACATTGCTCCCAAGAAAAATAGGTGGTCTAGATTATGACCGACAAAACGAACGACTTTTTTCCTTTCGATTATTACCATATCTAAAATTAAAACAAAAATAAATAATGCTAAAATTGCGCCGGCAGATAAGGAAACTAACGAATGGCTATCTATCAAAGGTTTTATTATCGAAACTCCCAGAAGATTAGGATTGTTAACTTGCACAACGGGTATTTGCGCTGGTGTGACGACTGGAACATTAGCCGGCTTAGCATTAGTCGCTGTCGGAGAACCAGCGGCAACGGCAGGAGGACTATTGTTTTCTGACGCAACCGGCGCTCCCAAATTTGTGCTTCCAAGCATTTCTACTACTAAAACCGTATCTTCGCCGCTTAATTTACCTGTCGCTACCGCAAACCCGACATTTTGATAATTTGGCGATAAAACATTTTGTCGGTGCTCCGGACTATTCATCCAGGCAGTCACCACATCCGAGGCGCTACTAAATCCCCTAGCTAGATTTTCGCCCGCATAAACATAATTGTATCCTGCTCCTTTTATAAAAACCCACGGTGTGGTGCCGTCCGGCGCGTTATGCGCCCAATAATCTTTACTAAACATGTCCGCCGCTTTATTGGTGGCCGCCTGATCAAGCTCGGCGTTATCGGTTAAAGCGGATAAATTATTATTTTGCCGCTGTTGATTGGTTAAAATTAAAAGTTGCTGGGTGGAAATATCTGCCGATAAGCCCAAAACTGAGGGGAAATTTGTCCTAATGGCATAAGTGAGAATTCCGGCTGAAACAAAAAATAAAATGAAACTAAGGAGAATTTTGTGGTGCAGAAATCCAGACCGGTAATTATTTGCTTCTCTGGGTAAAAAAAGGTGGCGCAGTAAATTAATCATACCTACTACTTATTATATACTGGTTCTTCCAATTCGCCAACCTTTTTACCATTAACGGGGATTTTTAAGAGAAACGACAAAGCATTAGCGATCGCTACCCCAACTCTTAAGCCAGTAAACGAACCCGGTCCTTTATTAACCTTAATGGCTTCAATTTCTTTAATATCAAGCTTATTTTGCTTAAGAAGTCTTTCGATAACCGGCAGCACCGCTTCTGACCTTAAAACTGTAGAGTTTTCAGTAATTTTGCTTTTTTTACCATTATTTTCGAGGCCAACAGATATTTGCTGATTATTTGAACTATCGATTGTTAAAATCTTAGTCATATCTAGATACTAACCTTTATTGCCCCTTGACGCAAAATTTTCCACGGAGCCTTGGTACAGTCAATAACCGTTGAGGTTTTTTTAATTGAACATTCACCTTCAACAACATAATCGACTAATGAAACTAGTTTTGGATCTAAGTCCTTGAACTCGTAAGGAGTTTTCTCTCCATGGAAGTTGGCCGACGGCCCCAAAACAGGAACCCCCACCCCTTTGAGAATCTCCAGAATCATCGGGTGATTAGGTATCCTTACTCCAACTGTTTCACCGCCGCCTCTAATCAGCAAAGGAACTTTTTCTATGTTCGCTTTTAAAATTATCGTCAAAGCGCCAGGCCAAGAGTCGTTCATCAGTTTTTGAATTTTTTCGTCAAATGGCAGCACATATTTCTTTACTTTTTGTGCTGAATCGAACAAAACTGGAACGGCTTGAGATGCAGGTCTGTTTCTGATTTTGAATAGCCGTTGAATAGTGTCTTCATTATCAATTCGGCAGCCAATTCCAAAAGCCGTGTCGGTTGGAAAAATAATGATGCCACCTCTATTTAGAACTTTGACTGCTTCGTTTATTTGACTATTCATAATCGTCGTTTCACTCCAATTCCTAATTTCTAATTCTTAATTTCTAATCAAATCCAAATGTTTTAATTTTTAAACATTGCGTCATTAAAAATTCATTGAAAATTTAAAATTAAAAATTGAAAATTATATATGTTTTATTGTTATCCGCCTCTTATTATCTCCCAGATATTCAAAATGGAGATCAATTCTCTTCTCCGGCAGCATCTCTCCCAGCCTCTCCGCCCATTCAAGCGCGATAATATTATCTTGATCTTGAATAATCTGATCCAATCCAACGCTTAGAAGATCATGTTTACTTTCTGCTCTGTACAAATCTATATGGTAGAAAAATTTTGCATTTTTAATTTTATTTTTGAATTTTGAATTTTGCATTTTTAATTTAAGTTCGTAGCTACGAACAATAATGAACGTTGGCGAAATAATTCTTCTTGTTATTCCTAAACCTTTTGCCAAACCCTGAATAAAAGTAGTTTTACCGCTTCCCAACTCACCATAGAAGGCCAAAAAATCTCCGCCCTTTAGAGCTTGCGAGAAGTCTGCGCCTAATTTTTGCGTTTCTTCACTTGAATTGGTAATATATTCTTCATTCATGAATAAATTTATTTTTCAGATTAACTAAATATAGCATTAAATATGGATAGAAAAATACTATACCACAAGCCAGGAGAAAAACAATGCCGACAAATATCAGCAGTTTTGCGAGTAAATTATTTTTATTATCTGAGGCTATTTTTACCTCCTGCGGCGTAATTGACGGATTTTGAACCATTGCGCTGTCGCTACTCTCTCCCAAAACTCCCGTATCCGTTGCAACGACATCTTCTGCGATTGTCGGTAAAGGTTTCTGAGTTGGCTTAGAAGCCGGCGTTGCCGTTGGTTTAGATGTCGGAGTGGGAGTTTGAGTGGGAGTTGGCGTTGGAGTATCTGTAGGGATAGGGGTCGGCGTTGGAGTTGGAATAGAAATATTTACGCTTAAACTATTTTGGTCATCAAAACTACCACTTCCTCCCCCGGTATATCTTTGGACTTTAAAATAATAATTACCGCTATTTTGACAGTTGCCGTCCGACGGATCAATTTTTGCCTTTAATTGCCCTGACCAGCTACTTTGATTTACTGTAACCGCAAGTAATTGCTGCCATCCGTTATTGACGGAATAAGGACCGTTGTACCAATTATTTCCATTCCAAGTATAACCGCAGTAATTGCCGGCAGTTTGATAAAAAACTCCGCGCAGGTAATAAACGGTACCATTTGCAGCGTTGATTGAGAATTGCACATTTATATCGAATTCATCATTGGAATTGATGGAGGTTTGGTCTGACGCTAAACTTAAACCGGCCGCAGCAGCCTTTCCCGGGCAAAACAGGCTTAAAAACCAAAAAAGACAAATCGTAAGGGCAATTCTTTTTATCTTAGTTTAATTATAAATCCTCGCTTCAACAATTGCTAATCCGGAATAGTTCTGATTTAACGGTACGCTCATTGCTCCTTGATACAAAGGGTCATTAATCATAAAGCTTCCATCTGAATTTACAGAGCGCAGCACAACCCAATGGTCGGCGATTGGACCGCCGTCATAAGATAGTCCTGCAATTACCGAATCTCCGGCATTTAAATCATTTCGCAAGGTATCCAATGAAGGCATTGAGATATCGTTAGCCGAATGCCCATTAGCCGAAGGGCCGGGTTTTAGAAAGTAGGCTGTGTTAGCAAAAAAGTTCCCTGAATTTGCGGCCACATCCGCAGGGGTGATTGAACCACCATAGTGAGTTACCACCATCGCGTAAGACGTCATTAGACAACCGACATCCCAAATTTGCTCGTTGGAAAGTCCAATAAAATTATTGCCCCAATTAGCATCTCTTTGGTTATAATATTTGCCCCACCCATCAGATAAATCCTGATGAGGAATACTTTGTCCCCCCGGACCCACTCTGGAACGGGCAAAGTTTTGTAGGGCAGACAATTCTGAAGTAATTTGAGATATCCTTGCATCATTTGCATTTATGAGATCCTGCTGTGCTTGTTTTTCCTGATTTAATTGCGCTGTCTGAATTTGTAACTGTTGTTGTAAGCTTGCCAACTGCTGTTTTTTATCTTCAAAAATATTTTTTTGGTTTGAATAATCAACTTTTGCCTGTTGAGTATCATAAACAAGTTGCTTGTCATGGGCTTGGGCAAGTTTTAAATAATTAAGCCTAGTAAAAAAATCTGAAGCAGTGGTGGAAGTTAGTAGAATCTGGACAGGCTGAATTGTTCCAACTTCGTAAGTTGCTACAATTCTGTTTAAAAGAACCGTTATCGTAGTTTCTAATGTACTTTGTAAGCTGGTTATTTTTTTGGAAGTCGTATCAATATCTAAAGTGACGCTGGTTATTTGTTCTTGTGTTGATTCAATTTTATATTGTGTTAATTGTATTTGACCACTTATTTGTTCCTTATATGTATTTGCTTTTTGATTCTGACTCGCCAGATCAGTTTGTTGTTTCAGAAGATATGACTGACAGTCATTAGGACTTATATTGTTGTTTGCACAATCTGGGGGAAGATTATCGGTTTGCGAATGAACAATACCAGCGCTAACTGATAATAAAACTGTTGCCAAAAACAAAAACGCTATTTTTTTTATTCCAAAATTCATAAATCATACATTCTAAAAAAATAAAAGCTATTTTGAATACCTAAGAACCGCTAAAAAACTCGATATTGCTCCCAAGAAAACCGCAAATACTATTTCCAAACCTAAAAGAGCCAATAAATCTAGGTATGATGCCGGTAAAACCGGAATACCCTTTAGGAATGACTCTAAAAACGGCGTGGCGTATAAAAGTCCTATGGTGGCGATAGTCCAGCCGACCACCGCGCCGATAATGCCGTACAAAATCCCTTCGGTTAAAAACGGCCAGCGGATATACCAATTCGTGGCGCCGATCAGTTTCATTATCTCGATATCTTCTTTTTTCTGGGAGATTTTAATACCAATGATGGTCGCCATAATAAAGATTGAGACCAAAGATAGTAAAACTACCAGCACTATGCCAATCTTTCGGATCGCACCTGTCCATGATGTTAAAGTTGAAACGACATCTTTTTGGTAAATGACATCCGAAACGAGCACGGATTTATTCAGCGTATTTGAAATTGATGCCATGTCTTCGATTTTGACCGTTGAGATTTCAAACGATGAGGGCAAAACATCCGCGGTAACTAAATCCAAAAGCAGAGGATCGTTTTTGTTTTGTTCCCTATAGATTTTAAGCGCTTCGTCTTTGGAAACAAACTTTATGGACGCAATCTTACCCGTCGCCTGCAACTGATTTTCCAACTGATTGATGTCGCTTTGCTTGGCTTCATTTTTGAAAAAGGCCGTAACTTGGGGTTTTGATTCAAAATAATTGATGACTTTTGAGGAACCAACCAGAAGAAAAGTGAAAAAGGAAATCGCCAGAAAAGTCAAAGTCATGATGAGAATTGCCGCCAAAGCCTGATACGGCGACCTTCTGATATTTTTCCAAGCGGTTTTTGCAAAACTCATTCTTTTCCCACGCTTTCTTTTTTTTCCTCTTTCTCTATTTTATGCTTTTCTAAGCTCTTTTTCACTTGCCCTTCCTCAACTATTTTTCCTTTTTCAATACGGATCACTCTTTTACCCAAACTTTTAATTACATCCAGATTGTGTGTTGCCATTACCACCGTTGTCCCTTTTTTGTTAATGTCCGTCAACAGTTTTACGATTTCCCATGATGTCGCGGCATCCAAATTTCCGGTTGGTTCGTCCGCTAAAAGTATTTCTGGCGAAAGAACAAGTGCTCTGGCGATTGCCGCCCGCTGTACCTCTCCGCCCGATAATTGAACCGGAAACTTATCTTTGTGTTCGCTTAATCCGACCTGTCCTAAAACCGTTTCAACTATTTTTGTCGCCTCCTCATTACTTGCTCCGGCAACTTCCAAAGGCAGCATCACATTTTCAAAAATAGTTCTGTCTAAAAGTAATTTTAAATCTTGGAAAACGACGCCGACATTTTTTCGTAGAGTTGAGAGCTTATTTTTGGGTAGTTTTACGACGTCCCATCCGTTGACTAAAATGTTTCCTTCTGTTGGCAAAATATCCCTAATTAAAAGCCTGAAGATGGTAGTTTTTCCGGCGCCCGTTGAACCAACCAAAAAAACAAATTCCCCTTTATCAACGTTTAAAGAAACCTCCGACAATCCAAAAACACCGGTACCAAATTTTTTAGAGACTTTGTCAAGTTTTATCATTAGAGAACCTGAATTCTTCCTACATCCATTAGCCAGCCTGCGTGCTGGGCTTTTTGGGTCGCGCCCCAAACTTTAATGTTTTTCCCGACAAATTGCGATAAATCCACCGATGAAGATGTAAGATAAACGTTTTGACTGTCTCCGCCCGGCCTTACCAGATGAAAAGCTCCTTCGCCGTCAATGCCTCCTTCCTTAAGCGTACCTTGGGCCGTGTCTTTGAAGGTTGTGGTATCGTTTGAGCCAATAATTGTTCCCGCAGGAGCCGATGAGCCATTAGTGATTGTTCCGGTTTTTACCGATACCGTTGAAAGAGTACCGACTCGGGAGATTAAGAAACCGCTGATAACTCCTACAACCACAACTCCGATTAAAATTGCGATAACTTTGGGCGTGAATGCGCTTTTAATACTATCTGAATTAAAATTGCGGATTAATGGTTGGGTTTGATTTTGTGTTGGAACTTGTTTTTGAACTTGATCTATTTTTGCATCCATTTTACATTCACCTCCTTTATTAAGTAAACCATATTTCCCCATCTTTAGCAACCCTAGAAGCCTTCAAAATGTCTACTTTCTCTGTCTTCGTAATCCCATTTGGATCGCTACTATCACTGCCAAGTTCGCAAGCACTATATAAACAGGATAGCTAAGGAGAATGATATTGAAACTGCCTACCGAAATTACGACAAGAGTTCCGCCAATTGCGGATAATATCCAGGCGAGATGCGTTTCGCTTTCAGGAGAAATATATGCCTTATGTATCGTCAAATACAAGCCCAGAGCATCAACGAAAATAACCAGATAAAGCGCAATCGCTGCCTCTTTTGTAAAATACCAAATAATAAGTCCAATCATAGCGATCAAAAGCGCAATAAAATCTCTTCTACTAAATCCGCCTATTCCGTATTTAATAGATAGAATAAAGGTGATTAATACTCCAAAAGTCTCAAGTCCCGGAAGCCATAATGAATTAGAAGCGCCTTTAGCAAGCTGAGAAAAGAAAGCTATTGCACCGAGCACAGACCAAATAAAAAAGGTTGCCCTCTGGGGTTTTACTTTTAACAAAAGGGTGTCTCTAATATATGGAATAAACGAACCCAAAGCGAACAATCCCCCAATTATTCCCAAAACTTCAAGCATAAATTATTAAAGCTTTCTTAATTCTTCGTCAATAAATTCATCTAAATTGCCGTCGAGAACTGCTTCGGCGTTACCAGTTTCGTAATTGGTGCGAAGATCTTTAACCATTTTGTAGGGATGGAGAACATAAGAGCGGATCTGGTTACCCCATCCCGGCGTTTTGTATCCCCCTTTAAGGCTGGCTTCCTGTTTTTTCCGCTCTTCTTCCTGCAAAAGCCATAGCTTGGCGCGGAGAATTTTAAGCGCATACTCGCGGTTTTGCCCTTGATAACGCTGGGCTTGAGCTGTAACCACAATGCCGGTTGGAACGTGCTTGAGTCGGACTGCCGTTGAAACTTTATTCACGTTTTGTCCGCCGTGCCCGCCGCTTCGGTAAAAATCCCAGTCTAAATCTTCATCCCTAATTTCAATTTCCGCGCTTTCTTCAATTTCCGGCATTACCTCAACGAGGGCAAACGAAGTTTGTCGTAGATTATCCGCATTGAATGGAGACTGACGGACAAGCCTGTGAACGCCGGCTTCATGTTTTAAAAATCCATAAGCATAATCTCCAACTACCTGAATTGTAATGCTTTTTAAACCCGCTTCTTCTCCCGGCGTTTCTTCGATTACTTCATGCGCCCAACCTTTTTTGTCAAAAAACCGCGTGTACATCCGGTAAAGCATATTGGTCCAATCCATTGCCTCAACTCCGCCCTGCCCGGCGTGCAATTCCATAATGGCCGAGCCGCTATCATAAGCTCCAGCGAAATATAGAAGAACTTCCAACTCGTCGAGCAGTTTTTCCGCTTCTTGAAGTTTACCGGTTGAAGATAAATCCTTGAGAGACTCTATGTCGGCAACTTCCTTTTGCAGTTTCGAAAGCTCTTTCATTTTTGCCGAAGCGTTTTGGTGGTCTTTCCAAAAATCAGGACGCACGCTTTCCACCTCAATCTCCCTAATCTTTTTTCTTTTTTCATCAGGATTAAATTTTGTTAAAACATTATCAATTCTTTGTTTAATGTCTTCCATATTATTTAAGGACGATCGTAACTAGTAACGCTAATGCCGATAACAGCATTGCGATAAACGTAATCCATAATAACACACTGGAAATCGGACCGCTTTTATGCTCCCCCATGATTTTTTCACTTCTGGATACTTTTGTGATTAAAAATACCAAGGGCACTGCGGCCACTCCGTTAAAAACAGCCGTAAAAACCAAGGCTTTCATTGGATCAATGCCGACAAAATTTATCGCCAAACCAATTGCTGTTGCAATGGTGATAACGCCATAAAATCCATGCGCCTTTTTTAGCTTTCGGTATAAACCTTCTTTCCATTGAAAAGCTTCAGACAAAGCATACGAGGCGGAACCGGCTAGAACAGGGACAGCGAGAAGTCCTATTCCGACAACCCCGGTGGCAAAAATTGTCTTGGCTAAAAATCCGGAATTGGGGAAAGTTGAAACCAAAGGCTCTAAGGCTTTTGCTGCTTGGGACGCAGTTGAAATATTAGTAACACCATGTGCGTGTAAAACCGAAGCAGTGGTAATAATAATAAACCAAGTCACAATTTCGGAAAAAAGCATCCCCAAGGCATTATCAATTCTTAAGTTTTTTAAAAATACTCTGCCAATATGCGGCCTTGAATCTTGGCTGGTTAATTTTTGCGTCGAAATTTCTTCTTCCACTTCTTCTGATGCCTGCCAAAAAAACATATAGGGGGAAATTGTTGTTCCTAAAACGCCCGTTAAGATGAAGAAAAAACCGAAGTTTAATTCAATATGCGGAATTACGGTCGCTCTTAAGACTACCGGCCAATTTTGCCCGGCAATAATCGCGGTCACCGGATATGCCAGTAAGGCAAAAGCCAGCCATTTTAAGATCTTGGCGTATTTTTTATAGGAAGTAAATATTTCCAAAAGAAGTACTGAAGCGGTAAAAAATAAAGCTAAAGCTGCAAAAGGAATTGGAAAAATTAGGTTTGCAGACGCAGCCATTGCGCCGATGTCAGCCCCGATATTAATTGTATTAGCAACAACTACCAAAAGAACAATGGCATACAGAACTTTTTTGCTGTAATTGGTTTTTACTACCGCCGCCAGCCCTTTCCCTGTTACCGCTCCAATTCTGGCGCAGGTCTCCTGAACTGCAGTCATTAACGGATACATCAAAATTACCGTCCATAATTGTCCGTAGCCAAATTGCGCGCCAGTTTGAGAATATGTAGCAATTCCGGAAGGGTCATCATCGGCAGCCCCCGTGATAAGTCCGGGGCCGAGAATTCTTAGCAAGCGGTTAAATTTATGTTTTATTTTTTGTTCTTCTTCTTTTACTTCATCCATAGCTTAGCTATAAACCGTTGCAGATCTGCTCACAGGTTGCTTTTAGTTGGTTTTGGGGATAATTTTGAATCGCTTTTAAATCATTGATGACTTTTTGCACCTGAGGCGAAGAAGTGGCAATTTCTGTTAAGTCAACATTTGCCGCTTCCGTCTTTAAATTATCCAGTTGATTTTGAACGCTGTTTTTGATATTTGAACTTACTTGAGTGGCCGCTCCTTTAACGTCCGGCTTTACTACCGGAGCTTGCGGAGCCGAACTTGTCCCAAGAACAAAGTCTTTCGCTTCAAAACCAATCCCAATCAGTATTACCGCGGCGATTAAAAACAAAATAATTTTTTTCTTATCCCATTGTGTTTCTTCTTTTGGCGCTTCTTTCATGAAGTAATTGTAGATTAATTCTTAGGTATTTTGCAATCTTTTTCCTATGCTATAATAAATTGGATTATGAATATTTTGCAGGCGTTGATATTATCCGCTGTTGAGGGTATTTCGGAGTTTTTACCAATTTCTTCCACCGGACACATGATTCTAGCCGCCGACTTATTAAAAATCGCGCAAACTGGTTTTGTCAAAGACTTTGAAATCATTATTCAGCTTGGAGCAATCTTGGCGATCGTGGTTTTGTATTGGAACAGCTTGTTTAAGAGTATTGAGGTTTGGAAAAGAATTATTGTCGCCTTTATTCCGACAGGAATCATCGGCTTACTGCTTTTTAAAGTCGTGAAGAATTATTTGTTGGGAAATCTTTACATAACTTTAGTTTCACTTCTAATTGGAGGTATTATTTTGATAATTTTGGAGTTGATTTACAAAGAAAAAGAGCATCACATTGACGACATTGCCAAAATGACTTTACCGAAAGCTTTTGTCATCGGACTTTTTCAATCCATCGCTATCATTCCGGGAGTTTCAAGGTCTGCCGCAACTATTGTCGGCGCTTTATTTTTGGGAACCAAACGAAAAGCCGCGGCTGAGTTTTCCTTTATCTTAGCCGTCCCGACCATGCTGGCGGCAACCGGACTGGATTTAATCAAAACTAATTTTTCGTATTCGCCCAACGAATGGCTGATGTTGGCGGTTGGCTTTTTTGGCGCATTTATTGTGGCACTAATTTCCGTTAAATTATTTTTGAAATACGTACAGAGAAATAACTTTATAATTTTCGGAGCTTATCGAGTCATTGCAGCAGTTCTATTCTTTTTGATTGTGATAAAGTAAACCTAACTTTTTCTTGCCTCTTCAATGTCTCTTAGGAATTCTTTTTTTAGCTCCTGTAAAGACTTGCTTATTTTTTCTTCAGCATTTTGAACTCTTGCGGATAAATGTTTCCAAGTCTCTTCGTGGTTATTGGAAACCAGATTTTTTAAGAATGTTTTTTTATCATCTTCTGAAAGTTCGGGTAAAACCGTGCTAATAACCGTGGCATGAATATTGGCTTCGGCCAAAGACAGCAAGTGATTGCGTTCCTCATCTTTTAAGTCCATTTCCGAAATGCTTAAATAGATTTCGTGGATCTCAATTAAATGACTGTAAAAATGTTTTCCTTTCATAAATTAATATTGCACCGGCCCTAAAGGAATTGTATCACTGGGATCGTCAATAAAAAAATATAAAACCGGGCCCCTTTGCGAACCGTCGACTCTTTCCAAGTAATTCATTACTTCCGGCGAACCACCTAGTTGCTTGCCTGTCCACGGCGACGGTCCGGCGTCGGCAATATCGGAAACCACCGCTTTACCGTTTTGCGGATTAACCACTAACATTTTCCGGTATTTAAAAAAGTCCGTATATTCTTTAGTATTGTTGTCAAAGCCGGGAGAGAGAAAAGTTTGAACGGCAATGTAGTATTTTTCTCTGTCGATATCGGTTTGCGTTAATGTGCCCGATGAGTTAGTGAAATATCCCCACGCACCAAGACCCGGCGTCATCCCGTAAGACCAGTATTTACCCGATTCGTCCTGACTGGTAAAGTGATTAAAAATGTTGTCACCGGGATAACGCGGCAAATGCTGTTCCTGGCCAATCAATCCGTAAGTTGTATTAAGTCTTTTCCCGTCTAATTCCGCTGAAACGGAGATACCGAAATCTCTGGTTAAAATCTCGCTGACATTTTTTTCTTCATCGGCAGTTAACGGTCTAACGTCATTTGGTAAAACATTTTTTAAATCATAAACTAAGAAAACTTTCCTATCGATTGCCTGACTGACTTGGGCGCTAGCCGTTGATATTGCACCGGGGATTTTTGCAACCACCGGCGAGGAAAGTAAAAAGATGCTGGCCAGTGATCCAACCGCTAATTGTTTTGAATTATCCACTAGCCACTTGAACGCGTCTTTGTGGTTACTAAAAAGCTCACTCTGGAGATTTCTGTGGCGGTTGGACCATTTCTCAGCCAGAAGCTTATACTGCGAATTCCCCGTTTTCTTGGGCATATCTAAATCATAGCAAATTGAGGTTGCAAATCAAAACTAATTACTTAAGGAGGTATATCCATCCAGGCTGCCATTTAAAAGGCGTTGAAAGTAATTCCTCTAGTGATTTGCTATTAATTCCTGCTTCTATGCCGTGTTGCGTTGCTCTGTGACCGATTATCATAACTTTTTTCCCATTGAATTTTTTCTTTAACTCCATTAAAAAGTCTTTCATGCGTTTATTTGTTTGTTCATAGCTTTCGCCATTTGAGAATGGCTCTCTAATGTGTTTTATTTTCGCTTCTTCAACTTCCTCCGAGGAATGTGAAGTCAATAGACCATAATCACACTCTCTTAATCTTTTGTCTCTGATGATTGGAAACTTATCTCCAAAGGCAATTCGTCCTGTCTCGTATGATCTTTGCAGATCGGAGCAAAAGATTGCATCAAAATGACTATTTGAATATCTCTCACCTAATTGTTTTGCATTTTCTATTCCTTTTGGTGATAATGCCGAATCTGCTAGGCCAGAAGAAATATTGTTTTCATTATCAAAGGTTGTACCATGCGATTCAAAAATGATTGTCACCATAATGGCTTCATAAAAACTAATTGGGGTAGTGGCATTTTTTGTATTTTTTGCCGCTGCCGCCCTCTTGTTTTTACTTTTCGCCTTTTTCAATTCTATTCGAATACGGCTCAAAGAGCAAACTTAAAAGGACTTCGCTCTAAGTTAATAATTTTATCAATTTGGGTAATGACACTGTTTGTACTTCTTCGGAGTTCCATCTGGTTTTTTCGCTCCGCACCAACAGGGATCGTTTCGCCCTAACTTTTTATTCACACCCGTTGGCGAACTAGTGACGCTTGGTTTTTGAGCATTGGTTGAGACTTCCGCGCTGGCATTTCCGCCGGCCGGCTGAGTAGTAATATGCTGATGTTCATGTGGCATATCCGGCGGTGCTTGCACTTGGATTTTATAAATCCTATGTACTACTTCGTCATCGATAGCATTGATTAATTGTTCAAACATTTTGTACGCTTCATTTTTGTACTCAACTAACGGATCCTTTTGCCCGTAGCCTCTTAGCCCAATGCCTTGTCTTAGATTTTCAACCGCGTCCAAATGATCTATCCATAGATTATCAATCACGGATAAGATTACAAATTTTTCCACCTGCCGCATAAGCTCTGCCCCCATTTGTTTCTCTTTGGTTTCGTAGATATCATCCGCTAGTTTACTTAAGAAATTAATCTTTTCCTCCATTGAACTAATTTGTTCTAATTGAACGGAAATTTGTTTCAAGGAGTTTTCGTCAAATGGAATTATCGTTGAGAATTTTTCGATGATTTGTTCGATTGGAGAACCTTCCGCAGAACCCATGGCATACATCGTTACAATGGCGGTAATTGAGGGGTGGATTTTTTCTAAAATTTCCTGTTTGAGGTCGTCCGATTTAGCCTCTGTTTCCAACGCTTTTTTTCTGCGGCTGTAAATGATTTCCCTTTGTTTATTTAAAACATCATCGTACTCTACCAAATGTTTTCTGATGTCAAAATTGTAACCTTCAACTTTTATTTGCGCCTGCTCAATCGCTCTTGAAACTAATGGATGCTGTAGCGGCACATTTTCCGGCATATTAAAGCGGGTCATTAGCCCGGAAATCGTATCACCACCAAACAACCGCATAATGTCATCGTCCAGTCCGACAAAAAACTGCGACAAACCCGGATCCCCCTGCCGACCGGAACGGCCCCTTAACTGATTGTCGATTCTTCGCGATTCATGTCGCTCTGTACCGATAACGTATAATCCGCCGGCATCCAAAACTTCCTGATGTTTTTTCTCCCAGTCTTTTAAGCCCTTTGCGTCCTTTGGTGGCTCGCCCCCCAAAATAATATCAACGCCACGTCCGGCCATATTGGTGGCAACTGTGACCGCGCCTTTTTCACCGGCTTTGGCAATAATTTCTGCTTCTCTTTCGTGGTTTTTAGCGTTTAGGACTTCGTGCTTAATACCTTTGCGCTTGAGAAGCTCCGAAACAATTTCGTTCTTTTCAATCGAAGTCGTACCGACTAAAACCGGCTGTCCTTTGGCGTGCGCTTTTTCAATTTCTATTGCCACCGCTGTATATTTTGCCGGAGCAGTCTTGTAAATCGCGTCCGATTTATCTTCCCTAATCATCGGCCTGTGGGTTGGAATAACGACTACGTCCAATTTGTAAATCTTGTGGAACTCTTCCGCTTCGGTAACCGCGGTTCCCGTCATTCCCGCCAAGCGCTCGTACATTCTAAAGTAATTTTGTAGCGATACCGTTGCCAAGGTTTTTGATTCCCGTTGAATTGGCACATTTTCTTTGGCCTCAATTGCCTGATGCAATCCTTCCGACAATCTTCTACCAACCATTAACCGGCCGGTAAACTCATCAACCAAAATTACTTCGTTATCTTTTACGATATAATCTTTTTCTTTATGGAATAAGGTTCTGGCTTTTAGCGCCGCTTCCAAATGGTAAACCGTATCAAAATCCTTTTCGTAAATGTTTGAAATGCCGTAAATTTTTTCTATTTTACCAATGCCATGATCGGTTAGATGGGCTGTTCTTAATTTTTCGTCAATTTTATAATCAATTTCCGGGTTTAATTTATCAATTAATTTGGCGTACTCATAATATTTTTGGGCCGGCGCTTCATCGGGCGCAGAAATTATATGGGGAGTTCTGGCTTCATCAATAAGAACCGAATCAACTTCATCAACAATGGCATAATAAAACCCGCGCTGGACTAAACTTTGAGCATCCTGCGCCATATTGTCACGCAAATAATCAAAACCAAACTCCGAATTAATTCCGTAGACGACATCGGCCTCGTAAGCTTCTTTCCGGGTAATCGGTTTTAAATGAACCAGTCTTTCGTCGTGAGCCTCTTTATTAGCAAACTTGGGATCGTAAACAAACGATTCCTCGCTAATCATTGATGCTGTTGAAAGACCAAGAAAATGAAAAATCGGTCCCATCCAGCCGGCATCTCGTCTGGCCAAGTAATCGTTGACCGTAACCAAGTGAACGCCTTTACCGGTTAAAGCATGCAGGTAAAGCGCAGGAGTTGCGGATAAAGTTTTTCCCTCTCCAGTTTTTTGCTCGGCGACTTTTCCTTCAGAAAGGACAATTGCTGCCATCAATTGAGCATCAAAATGTCTTTGTCCGATTGTGCGGCGTGCTGCTTCGCGGACTAAGGCAAATGCCTCAGGAAGAATATTTTCCAACGGCTCTCCTTCTTCTATTCTTTCTTTGAACTCTTTGGTTTTTTTGGGAAAGGTAGCGTCGCTTAACTTCTTCGTTTTTTCTTCCCAAGAATTAATCTTCGCGACGATTGGAGCTAATTTATTTATTTCTTTTTCGTTTGAATCGAAAAACTTAGTGATGATACCTAACATAGATTAATTTTACCACAATTGCCAATAAAAACCCCTCACATTTTATTGTGAGGGGTTACCAATTGATCAATTGGCAATAATTGGTAATGCTCCAAATAGCTTACCAACTATTTCTTCTTCTTCTTTTTCTTCTTTGCCATGGACAGAATCACCTCCTTAAATAATTTCGCTCACTTTAAAAAATAAAGGTGAACGGCAATTAATTTAATCTTGAGATATTTTATACAGATTGTCAAGCGTTTTTCTTTGCTTCAAAAGCTACAGTTTAGGTTGTAATGGCGGCAAAAATCACAGAGGCTAATTTTTACAATTTTATTACTTTTTTATTAAGATATTTTTGCAAAACTTCGGGAACATTTACAGATCCGTCTTCGTTTTGATAATTTTCCAAAATCGCTGCCAAAATTCTTGGCGTGGCAATAACTGTATTGTTTAGAGTATAAACATATTTTGTCTCGCCGATTTTAGTTTTATATTTCATATTAAGCCTTCTTGCCTGAAAATCATTGAAATAACTAGCAGAATGTGTTTCGCGATAAGTATTCTGCGAAGGAAACCACGTTTCAATATCATATTTTTTTCGCTGCCCTGCGCCCATGTCTCCAGTGCACATCAGAAGAACCCGATAAGATAATTTTAATTCCTGTAGAAGTTTTTCCGAGAATCCCAGCATTTTTTCGTGCCACTGCCTTGTTATGTCTTCATCAGCAATGGTAAGAACTACCTGCTCAACCTTATTAAATTGGTGAACCCGAAAGAATCCTTTGGTGTCTTTTCCGTAACTCCCAACTTCGCGACGAAAACAAGGGGAAATACCGACTAGTTTTATAGGTAAATCTTTTTCATTTAAAACCTCGTCTTGATAATATGCAGTTAATGAAACTTCAGCTGTTCCGATTAATCCCTGTCCATCTTGAGTCATATAATGATCTTCTATTCCCCATGGAAAATATCCTGTACCCCACAACGCTTCTTTATTTACCATCCATGGCACTGTCATTGGTATAAAATCCTGCTTAACCATAAAATCTAAAGCGAAATTTAAAACAGCCTGTTCCAGTAAAACCAAATCATTTTTTAAGAAGAAAGCCCGTGTACCTCCGATTTTTACTGCTCTTTTTGCATCATAGAGATTTAAACCAATACCAATCTCTTCGTGAGATTTTGGAGTAAAAGAAAACTTTGGAATATCTCCAACTTTTCGGACTTCTTTATTTCCACTCTCATCTTTGCCTACTGGAACATCATCTGCCGCAGGATTAGGAACCTTAAATAACCACTCTCTTAGTTCTTCCTCTATTGCTTTAAACGCAGGTTCTAATTTTTCTAATTTTTCTTTAATTTCCTTACCTTTGACTTGTTGCTCTTCTGTTGGCTTTCCTTTAATGGAACCGGAATTTGTATTTCTTTCTTCCCGAAGGGTTTGAATCTGAACCGATAAATTACGGAGCTTATCATCAATTTCTAAAATGTGTCCAATGTCAATATTGATACCCTTATCTTTAGCTGCTTTTTGTACCTTTTCCGGATTTTCGCAAATGAATTTTATATCAAGCATGTTGTTTAATTATCGGCAGTAATTTCTGTACCGCCTTATACCTATGATTATATAATCTTTGCTCGTCATTTGAAAGCTCACGCTCGTAATAGAATTTATTTATTGGGGGCAGATAAAAAAATGACCTAAAAGGATAGCCCTTCATAAATTTTGCTTTGGGAGTTTTTGAGATTTCTCCTTCGACCTTTCCGGAGACACTCCAACATTTTCCGTCAGGAAGAGCAAGCGTAACAATAGCTTTAAACGATGCTTTCCTATTATTATCGGGCAGTTCTTTTGAGATTTTGAGCATGTGCTTGATTATTTCTTCATCGCTCATATGATACCCTAACCACCTTCTGGTTCTGACCCCCGGCTCGTTATTTAACGCTGCTATTTCTATTCCTCCGTCATCGGCGATTGTCGGAAGATTTGAAAGCTTTGCAAAAAATAGAGCTTTTTTCTGTGAATTTTCTTGATAAGTTTTACCGTCTTCCTCAATATCTTCGGTGATATTTAAATCTTTGAGAGAAACTACTGTAAACGGTAAATCTTTTAGGAATTCTTTGAACTCCCCAACTTTCCCCTGATTTTTCGTGGCAATCAAAAGCCTTTTCATACACAAAGTATAACACGCAAGTTTGCAAAAAATAAATAATGTGGTAGAATACCTACTATGAGACCTAGTCAAAGTGAAGTAGAAGCTTTTAGGTGTGATGCTGCAATAGCTGCCGCTGCCGACAAACCAAGACGCATGAGACGTCCAATTGGCGGGACAAACCCCATTGTCAAACCTGAAGATGATGGCAATGATTCTACTACCGGAGAGCTTTTGGAAAGAGAACTACGCGAATATCATGCACCCGTAGAAGAAAAAAGAGCGGAAGTTTTAGATATAATGGCAGGCCACCAAACCGAAATTAAGCCTCTTTAAATCTTTTCTTCACAAACTCTTTAGGAATTCTCGGGCTTAAGTAGCGGAAATAAAATAACTTCTTTAATTAACCACGTATTGGTAAAAAACATCGTTAACCTGTCTATTCCAATTCCTATTCCACCCAGAGGAGGCATACCGTATTCCATAGCCGCTAAAAAGCTCTCATCCGTTTGCTGCGCTTCTTCTTTTGAAACTCTCGCAACTTTAGTATCAACTGTAAAACGCTCTCGTTGAATTTGTGGGTCCGTAAGCTCTGACCAACCATCACAGATTTCCTTTCCACCAATGTAACCTTCAAATCTTTCAACCCAACCCTTCTTTGACCGATGAGGTTTTGCCAAAGGACTAACATCCTGCGGATAATCAATTATCCAAGTTGGCTCTTCCAAAAGCTGC
>DATKGY010000031.1:0-7078 GCA_035510535.1 Patescibacteria group bacterium | reverse complement strand
CATTTGAGTCTTGCGACTCCCATTCGACTTGCATGCTTAAGGCACGCCGCCAGCATTCATCCTGAACCAGGATCAAATTCTCAAAAAAAATTGTTCGGATTATCTTTATGGAATTAATCCGAAAAAAATTCCTACCACTTTTTGATCGCCAAGCTACTAAACTTGGTCAACAAAAAGCTATCCTTTTCATTTTGTGCTGTACTTGTAAGTTGTTAAAGAGCTCTTCCGCTACTTCGTAGCATCAGAGTAAACTTTCCGATTGTTATCCAAAAGCTTACTTTGACCTACCAAGCATCATTCAGCTTGCCCTGAGAAGCGAAGCGACGAATGGGACCCTATAAGACCAAAATCCCGCCAAAGGCGGGTTTAATCCCAATCTTATGGCGAAAGGTCTTACATATCTTTTACCATTATAGTGAGTTTAAAATTTTTGTCAAGGAGCGAATGCGAGGAAGACCCCTCCAAAATTGCAGCATGAGGCGTGTATGAATAATACTGAAAAGCCGAATGCTAAAATTGGTGTGGGTCAAGGAGAAAAAAGGGAAGAAATCTATGGGAATTGAAAAGCTTAACCTCTAATCAAACCCGCATTAATAACTAAGCCATGTGTTTCTTCTGTTAATAACTCATCCGCTTCAACTTCTGATGCATAACCTAAACCTTTAAGAATTACTTCACCTAATGTATTATGTACGTTATCGGAAAATGATGTATCTCCCATCACTTCAAAAGTTTTATCTCCATCATCCCCTTGGGCATCTCGATATTCTCTTTCTGCAGACTCCATTATTAACGTTTGGGGTAATGCTTCTGGCCTTAACGCTTCTGGATTTTTTGGTCCACGGATATCAGAACCGTCATCGTTGATTGAACCATGTTTTGGCCTGCGGGTAATTTTTGAAGAACAAGTTGCTTGCTTAAATTGTGCTTCTCGAGCCAAAGCTTCCCTATCATGGAGGCTAAGTGAAGCCATTCCAATGTCCGGTCTTGTATCTACTCTATCTGTCATATAATTCCGATTTTCCGTTTATATCATTTACTCTATCATCTTGTCAAGACTTTTCCAACATTAGCATGGTCCAGGCAAAGGGAAATCGTTTGGCAAGGATTTTGACGCTTGAGCTTTGTTTGACGAACTTCGGAAAACCAAACATCGTCCAATGGTTAATATGCTCGATGTCATTGCCAAACCGTGACCAGTTTTTGCCGCGGATGAGCTGAGCCAACATAAAAAACGGCTCGTTGGGAACCGAAATCACTAAATACTTTTTGGAAACTCTGACCAATTCTTTTAAAGCTTGCTCTGGATTTTGCAGATGCTCTAATACTTCTGTACACAAAACCAGATCAAATGAATTATTCTGATATGGAAGTTTGTAAATACTGCCTTGAGTGATTTTAATGTCGGGGTAGGTTTTTTTACCCAAGGCAATCGCATCTTTGGAATACTCCAATCCCTCCAATCGCTTGCCAATTCCGTGCTCCTTCAATCTGTTGAGAGTGAACCCTTCTCCGCAGCCGACATCCAAGATCGAATCAACCGTTTTAGCTTTTGTGATATTGACTAAGTTTCTGAAAAAGTTTGCCAGCAAAAATCGCTGAATTGGATTTTTATGCGTGTGTTTTTTGTAATTATCGGTTTGCTTCATTTATAAATTCCTGACTGCGTGGTAAGAAACTATCCCAAGTGAGATTATAACATTAAGCGAAGTGTTTACTCCCCACATCGGGATTTCGGCAATCTGGTCACAGGCTTTTAACGCTTCTTTTGAACAACCGTCGGTTTCATTTCCAACCACAAACGCAATCGGCAACTTGTAGTCGATCTGGTCGTAAGGAACACTATCTGAATTCTGCTCGATAGCAACAATTTGAATGTTTTTGACCTTTGATTTTAGACTTTTAATTGCTTCTGTTGCTGTTTCGCAATATTTCCATTGAACCCATTCGGTTGTATTAATTGAGGCTTTTTTGATGCGTGTATTTGGCGGAGTTTCAGTCACACCGCACAAATAAATTTTTTTGACTCCCAGTGCATCCGCCAACCTAAAAATTCCGCCGGTATTATAGGTGTCCAAAATGTTATCGAGAATAAAATAAATTTCCCTTCTCTTGATCTTTTTTAGCTCCTCTTTTGATGGCTCTGAGGTTCTCAACTCCGCCGCCTTTAATTTAATCATTGTCGTATTATACTAAAATTGATGACTAATTAGAAATTTGAACTTAGAACCTGTATAATACCGCCATGCCGCAAGACAACGATTCTTTTTCAAAACTCTCTACTGCTTTAATTAAAACATTTGAACCAAAAATTACTGCGGATACCGGAAACAAAATATCCGTGAATATCCTCGTTTCCAAAGTCGCCTCTTACTACGAAAAGTTAAGAACAGCCATGGATTACGGCGGTGAAGAAACGATTTTAAGACGCACTATTGAAAGGTTTTTAAAAAGAATGCTTTTTTTAGACGCGGTGCCAACTTCCGTCGCAGAAGATCTAGTCCGCGAGCTAATTTGGGCAGGCTATTTCGCCGACGCCACTGTTCCGGAATCAATCGTTACTAAAGTTTCCTCCTCAATTACGCTTTACTTAAAATTGAAGAGCGAAATTTTAGCCAAAAAACTGTTGCCAAATGTCGACATCCATAGCTATATCCTGCAACTTCTATCCTGCGAAATCGACACAATCCTTTTACCCAATTTGGAAAGAGAAGCGATGTGTAATTTTATGTTTCAGATTTTTAAAGACTCTGTTGAAATTGTTGATGACTCAAAGCAGACCACCGCTGTGCAAGTGTTTATTGCCGTTCGCAAAAATTTTACCCGTGATGATTTGGCTTTTTTAAGATACAAGCTGTTTACCCAAATTTTTGGCCGGCTGTCGGAAGAAAATTTTAGCCAAGTCGCGGGCAGTTTTGCTAACGGCTATAAAGAAATTGAATACCAGCTACGTTATCCGCGGAAAGACCGGATTTTTAACTATATTAAAAAGAAAACTCCCCCGTTTTTAATTCTTTACGACCTTTTGCTTAGGGAAAAAGGCGAGGTAAAAATTTTAGCCAAGGAGTCGGAAAAAATTAAAGAAGAAATTTTTGCTATTTGTGAGGCCCGTTATAAAAGTATCGGCAAAAAAATCAGGACCGCCATTATCCGCAGTTTTGTATTTATCCTTTTCACTAAAGCCTTTGTAGCGCTTTTTGTTGAAGGCGCTTTTGAAAGACTTTTCTACGGACAAATTCAGTGGCTCTCGATTGGTCTCAATACCATCGTTCCGCCGCTTTTGATGATCGCTTCCGGACTTTTGATTACGACGCCAAACACCCAGAACTCCCAGCGTATTTATTTGGACATCCATGAGCTTCTTTTTACCGACAACCCTAAAATAATCCCGACTTTGCGACTTAAATTAAAACAAGACAGTGGCAACAGGGTTAAAGATACCGTTTTCTCAATTCTTTGGCTTTTGAGTATTTGTCTGGTTTTCGGCTTAATTGTCTGGGGACTAACACTTTTGCATTTTAATCCGTTGAGTCAGATCATTTTTCTCTTTTTCGTGGCCATTATTTCCTTCTTAGCTTACCGTATTAATCAAACAGCGCATGTTTACACTGTGATTTTTAAACCTAATCTATTCACGCCCATTTTTGACTTCTTTTTTGTACCGGTCATCCGTGTTGGCAGAAGGCTGACCGAAGGCTTTACGCAAATTAACTTTATATTGATAATTATTGATTTTATGATTGAAGCTCCGTTTAAAGCTTTGTTCGGTTTTTTCGAGCAGTGGTTTTTGTTCCTTGCGAACAAACGCGAAGAGCTGGAATAACTATAATTTCTAATTACCTAATTGCTCTAATTATTCTAAACAAATCTCAAATCCCAAATTTAGAAATTGGTCATTTTTTAGAAATTAGGTTAATTAGATCAATTAGCAATTGCCCATCTACTTGCTACCTAATGCTTAATACTTTATACTTTTCATTATGACCGCAACCGGACACGCTTTAGTTGGAACAGTAATCGCCGCCAAAGTTGGCAACCCCGCTCTCGCTATTCCGATTGCCCTCGCTTCACACTTCTTATGTGACGCGCTTCCCCACTGGGATACCGGCTATGACCGCGAAAACCAAAGCAAAACCAGATTTGTCGCTGCTACCGCGATTGATGTTGTCTTGGGTTTTGTTTTATCTTGGACTTTGATAGTTTTGTTTTTCCCCTCAACCAACCTCTTATACGCATTTCTAATAATTATTATAGCCCAATTGCCGGACTGGCTAACCGCACCATATTTATTTTTGGATTGGGATTTCCCGCCATTTACTTGGATCTACGAATGTCAGAAGAAATTTGATTCTTCAATTGGTCTCCCCTGGGGAATGGTAAACCAAGTAATTGTGGTAATCGCTTTAGTTTTTTTGAGCAAGGCCTTCTGATTTTTTGACTGGAACTTCTTTTGAGCTTTCTTCTTTCGGATTTTTGATATCTTCCACTTTCCACGCAGCAAATGTGCAAGCGGGGTAATTTGAGCAACCATAGAAACGGCGGCCTTTTTTGGTCTTTTTGAACATAATTTTTCCTCCATCTCTTGGACAGATTAAATTCGTTTCCACAACAAAAGGCTTGGTAAATTTACAGTTAGGAAAGTTTTCGCAGGCCATAAATTTTCCAAACCGGCCAATTCTGATGATTAAATGTCCCCCGTCTTGCGGGCAAATTTCATTGGTTTTCTCAACTTCAATTTTAACTCTTGCCGCCTCTCCTACTTTTTCCAGCGTTTGGGCAAATGGATCATAAAACTCTTTAATTACCGGCTCCCATTTCTTTTCCCCGTTGGCAATTTGGTCTAATTCATCTTCCATTTGCGCGGTAAACGGAATGTCGTCAATCGTTGAAAAATTAGTAACTAAGAAGTCATTGACTGCAAATCCGACGCTGGTCGGCAAAAACTTCCCTTCATTTCTTTCAATGTATTGTCTGCTTTCAATGGTAGAAATGATCGTGGCGTAAGTTGAAGGCCTACCAATCCCCTCTTCCTCCAAAGCCTTAATAATTGAGGCGTCGTTATAGCGGGGGGGCGGCATGGTAACGTGTGCTTCCGCTGAGGAACTGATAAAATCCAAGTTCTCGCCGGCCGTAAAATCCGGCAATTTATTATCGTTTAAAGCAAACGGGTTAACTTTTAGAAAACCGTCAAACACTAACACCGAGCCGTTGGCTTTGAGAGTATAAAAAGATTGCGGGGAGTTTACAAAATTCTCTTGCCGTGCATTAGCGGGCTTGATTGAAGTTGCAGATTGAGTTTTATCGCGTGCCGACACAAGAGAATTTTCGTGAGCGACCTCAGCAATTTCACCGACAGGACCACGACCTTGAACACTCACCAATACCACCGTTGATTCCGTCACCGCGTCTGCCATTTGCGTTGCTACCGCCCTTCGCCAAATAATGTCATAAAGTTTGGCATATTGGGCACCCAATTGTTCGCTGACTACTTGAGCTTGAGCGTGAACGTTTGTCGGTCTAATTGCCTCGTGCGCTTCCTGCGCCAGTTTTTGCTTTGCCTTATAAAACCTTGGGCTTTCGGGAATGTATTTTGCGCCATATTCTTTTTCAACATAATTTCTGATTGCCGAAACCGCCGACGCGGCCATCGCCACCGAGTCGGTTCTGTGATAAGTAATAAAACCTTCCTCGTACAGTTTTTGCGCCAAACTCATTGTCCTTTTTCCGGACATCCCCATTCTTCTGGCCGCGTCCTGCTGCAAGGTTGAGGTGGTGTATGGCGGCGGCGGCGTTCTTCGCATTTCTTTTTTGGCGACATCGGAAACTTTAAAATCTTTGGTTTTTAAGTCTGCTTCAATGGTTTTGGCTTTATCCTCGGTGTCGATGCTGGTTTTGGCAAAAGTATATTCCCCGTCGTAGAGCTTGAGTTTTTCGGAAACTTCAATTTTCTGTCCATTAATCTCGATTAACTCAAACTGGGTTCCGGAAGGAGGCAATTCACTTGCGGATGAATTGAAAGCCGTCACATCTTTGTTTTCCAGCTTTGAAGAAAGGCTTTCATTTAGCGAGCGGGTTAGTCTTGAATTCTGGACCGAAGCTTGGCGAGCGTCATCCGCAACGTGCGATTGCCGACTGATGGAACCCCGTGAAAGCGAAACGGTAACTGTGTAATACGGTTCTTTTCTAAACTTCTCGATTTCCCTTTCTCTCTCTACAATTAACCTTAGAGCTACCGATTGAACGCGTCCCGCCGACAAGCCTCTTCTTACTTTCCGCCACAAAATCGGCGATAGTTTATAACCGACTAATCTATCTAAAACTCTCCGGGCGGTTTGCGCGTCGACCAAATTCTCGTCAATATCACGCGGAGATTCCAAAGCCTCTTCAATCGCTTCTTTAGTAATTTCGTGAAACGCGATACGCTGGAATTTCGGATTTCGGATTTCGGATTTCGGATTTGCGCTGAGCATTTCTTTGATATGCGAAGCGATCGCTTCTCCTTCACGGTCAGGATCGGTGGCTAAAATTATTTTATCGGCGGATTTGGCGGCTGATTTTAACTGCGAAATGATTTTTTTCTTGTCAGCCATCATCTGATAATCCGGCGCGAAGTTTTTTTCAACGTCAATGCCAAGCGTTGACTTTGGCAAATCCATAATATGTCCCATCGAAGCCACGATTTCGTAATCACTACCTAAAAATCTGGAAATTGTTTTTGCTTTGGTTGGAGATTCAACAATAACTAAATTCTTCATAATCTTTCTGCTTAACTTTTACAGTTTAGATTAAATCATACCACCCTTGTCAAGCGCGAATGTAACTCCGATGCCAAGCATCGGAGCTTGACCTATCTTAGATCTCCTCGGATTGCTCATCAATATACTTGTTGATTTGTTCCTTGGTTAATCCGGGACCCACACTGCGGATGAAATACCCCTGGACCCAGACCTCGCCTCCCCAGTAGGATTTCTTGAGAAATTTGTACTGTTTGAAGAGTAATTTTGTTGACACACTCTTGAGGATCTGTACGGCTCGGGCTGGAGCAATCCTTGGAGGCGCGCTGACTGACATATGAACA
>DATKGY010000030.1:0-2018 GCA_035510535.1 Patescibacteria group bacterium | reverse complement strand
CATCGAGCATAGCGAGATGGTGGATGTAGCTCAGTGGTAGAGCACCTGGTTGTGGTCCAGGGGGTCGCGGGTTCGAACCCCGTCTTCCACCCATTAATAAATTTCCTCTTGAAGCAGAAATCTAATGTTTGTTGTATAATCTTTGGTGAATTTATCCAATGAAAAAAAAGCTGAAAAAAATATTAATTGAGCAGGCTTTCCCAATTTTTTTAACCTTCCTAACTTTCCTCGGACTGGCAACGCTACTTTACGGACTGTTGTTAGTTCTTTCTTCTTTTAATGTCGGTCAGCCAATTATTCTGGATTTTCGTCGAAGGGAAGTTCTATTTGGCATTATTATTTACTTAAAAACCGCCATTGATTTTGCCATTTTTACCGGCAATTTAATGAAAACCAATCCCGGTTGGAAGAAAAGAATCGCCATTGAGCTTGGAACCGCAGTCGGGAACGGCTTTGGTACGTTCTTAATTTTGATTATTTGGACCGTCTTTAAGGCCATACCGCCCCTGATGGTAATCATGATTTTTATTGCCGCGGTTGTGCTTTTACGCATGGCGCAGGAAAGCTTTGAGGAATTCCTAAAGCAACGGGAAAGTTTTATCAAATTAAAAATGCCGGTTTCGCTTTTACAGGACCAGTTGAATATCGTGAACAAAATCTTTCGGCCAATCCTTCGCTTCTTTGTACCGAACTTAAATTTAACCAAAACTAAAAAATTATCGTTTATTAATTTAGTGATTTTTTCACTGGCAATTCCTTTTGTCTTGGGACTTGACGATTTCGCCGGCTATATCCCTTTATTCACTTTAATCAATGTTTTCGGTTTTTCGGTCGGAATTTTACTGGGCCATATGCTTTTAACGATTGGTTTATTCGCTTTTCCCAAAAAAACCGTTGAGGTCGTAAAACATCCAATAGTCTTGATTGTTGGAGGACTGGCTTTTATCGGCTTAGGACTTTACGGCTTTTACGAATCGGTGAATATTTTCTTCACATGGTTCCACTAATAGTTCTTGACTTCTTGTCTTATCGTCCTATAATCACATCATGACCAGCAATATAGAAGCGCCTAAACATCAGCCACTTAGACAAAGAGCAGCAGTTGCATTAAATCATTTCATTTATGGAGAGAGACATCCTATGGATGCCATCAAAATGGCTGAATGGCATTCAAGATGTCGAGAAATTGAAGATGATTACTTAAGATCGTTAAAAAGAGCTGATCAAGACAGATTGTTATTCGAGGATCGTGCTGAAAAAGATAGACTACTTAGGCCTTATTTAACAACTGCTTTATTAACTTCTGATGCAACTCAACCAGAAATAGATTTCTTATTGGATAAAATTGCTCATGATCCCAATCCCACACATGAAATAAATTACGCAGCGGGGAACAATCCCGATAGGGGCGTAATCGTTGAATTTCCAGTAAAAGCTCCTCCGCTAGTTTCGGCACATTGGGAAACTAAACAGCAAGCGGCATATCGGGTGGAACAAAATGCCGATCCCAACGGTTATGACGAACCAGACCAATTAAGCAGCGGAAGGTTTGTAAGAGTAGTAAAAACCAGAACGCCTCATGGTACTGCATTGGTTGTATATAGAAGAAAAAAACCATTAGTAAGACATGGGGCATTAGAAGTTCGCGGAAAAAGAATACTTCCTTTACCGCCCAGAATTGAAGTAAACACTACGGTTTTTGAAATGAGAGGCCACTAGAAAAGAGAGCGGGCGATGGGATTCGAACCCACGACATTCTGCTTGGAAAGCAGATGTTCTACCACTGAACTACACCCGCAAGCTCCTATTTATTTTATTATACAAAATTTGGTCGGGGATGGCGGGCTCGAACTGCCGACCTCACGGTCCCAAACCGCGCGCTCTACCAACTGAGCTAATCCCCGGTGCCGCGGGAGAGAGTCGAACTCTCACGCCCGATTAAAGGCAAAGGCTCTTAAGGCCCTCGTGTATACCATTTCACCACCGCGGCGCGTATAGACTCGACCACGATTGAACGT
>DATKGY010000029.1:0-3681 GCA_035510535.1 Patescibacteria group bacterium | reverse complement strand
GCTTTTTTAGCCGCGATTATTTCTTCATTGGTTTTTGAATCGGTAGTTGTTTATTCAACTTTATTTTTAATTCCCCAAACTTTAGTAGCTTTAATCACAGTTTTTGTAGCAGCACAGATAAAAGAATATAAATGGCCAATTCTATTAATCGCAGGAACCGTGATTTTGTTAATTCATTATGTTGTTGGGGTTCTATGTTTACTCATTTTGGCCGCTTTATATTTAAGTTTGCGGATTAATTTTTCCAAAAGAAGAATTAACCTAGCTATTTTTGCCTCGATTTTATTTTCGCTAATTTTAATTGTTTCCAACTTGTTTGTCAGCTGGTCGCTGCCGGGAAGAGAGGAAGCAAGTCATTTTAATTTTCAGTTATTGCCCAAAATTGGCTTTCTCATTGATTGGTATGGAATCTTCCTATTTGCTTTTGGTTTAATTGGCGCTATCAAAATCGTTAAGAGTGGAACTTACAGTCAAAAGATTTTGCTTTGTTTAGCTTTAATAGTTTTGGGAATTGCCTTTGCGCCTTTTTCTTATTTCCTAAAGTTTTATGTGCTTGGTCATTATTTTTGGAGCTTAATCATTGCGTTGGGCATATGGGTTCTAATCTGTAATTTACCTTCAATGCTTAAATTTGCCGCTATTACTTTCGTCACTTTTATCCTCTTAGTCACGTTTTATAAAAATCAATTGGTTTATAAAGAGCCACTTAACTTTAAAAGTTACGAAACACAAATTTCCTGCTCGGAAATTCAAGCCGGTAATTGGTTAGCTCTGCAAAACAAAGACGGAAAAGCTTTTATAATTAGCGATCCGGCGACACAGTATATTCTGGAGGCAGTTTCAGGCGTTAATTCACAAGGTGGAATGTATATGGACTTAGGTGCAAGACGAATTTTAGAATCAATTAATGGCTATTATGATATCAATACTATAGTTAATAAACTAGTGAACATTAAGGATTTAGTAACGGAAAAGCCCAACCCAAAAGAAACCTTCTTTGTGGTTGGTGGACGATATTTTGCTTGGCAAAGATTACCGAACAGCCAAAAAGATAGCACTTTTTATAACATTTGGTCACCAAAAGAGCTTACGGAAGCGGACAAAACTTACATAGACTATTATAAAAGAGTGGGGCTGAAAGTCGTTTTTAGCAATAAAGAGATAGTAATATTTTCACTATGAAAAAGATTTTAGTGATTACGCCATTTTTCCATCCTCACATTGGGGGAAGCGAGCGGTACATGGAAGAGTTATACGTTTTTTTAAGGAAAAAACATCCGGAGATTGTGGTTGATGTGCTTTGTTATAATACCAACCAAGCTTCTAAAAAGGAAGATTATCTGGGGATGACTATCCATAGAATTCCTTGCTGGAATATATTACCGGATCAATTCAGTTTACCTAATCCGTTGGTTTTGGCTCAATTCTTAGTCAAAAACCGAAATTCTTACGATTTAATCCATTGTTCAACCAGGTTTTTTGAATCGTCCTGGTGGGCGTCTCTTTACGCCAAGTTAACCAAAACCAGAGTTGTTCTAACCGACCACTGCGCCTACTATCCCACGACTGAAAATTGGATGATTAATTTAGTTGTCAGGTTGTTAGAGAACACGTTAACCAGATTTTCTTTGCATTTCTACGATGCAGTTTTCAGCCAAACTAAGGCAACTCAGCGGTTTTTAAAGCAAACTTTTGGTATAGATTCAGAGGTGGCTTATCCAGGCTTAAGCTCAAATACGCAACATCCTAGAAGAGAAAATAAAAAGTTAAAGGTTGTATATGTTGGAAGGATGATTAAGTCTAAAGGAGTAGAATTTTTGTTTGATATAGCACGAGAAAATCTGGCTGTAAATTTTATTTTTGCCGGCCCGGGAGCACTCGTTCAACCGCTTAAAAATAAAGTTCAAAAGGAAAAATTACAAAACGTCACTGTTTTAGGGGGAGTATCAAAAGAAGAGATAGCAAAACTATTGGAAGAAGCGGACATTTTTGCTTATCCTACGTGGCATAGCGAAGGTTTGCCGATGGCGCTGGTGGAGGCAGGGGAGAAGGGCTTGGCGGTCATTGCGACAGACACAGGCGCTATTAATGAACTCATAAGCAATGATAGAGGGATATTGGTTGAGCCGAAAAACGATCAGTTCTTCAAGAATGGGTTACAACAACTCATCACCGATAAAGATTTAAAACTCAAGCTTGGTAAAAATCTTCAAGAATTCACGCAAGAGAATTTTACTTGGGATAAAGCTGCAGATTTAGTTCTCCAACAACTTCACTAAACCAAAAAAATACGCGCTTGTTTAAGGCGCGTATTTAAAAGTTCAATAAGCAAAGCTTATTTTTCAGTTATTGCTGGAATTACAATTGCTTGTATTCCTAACTTAGCGAACTTATTTTCACCGGTTTTGCCCGGATTATCATCTGGTCCGCGTTGAACTTTATTTGCTGTATCTTGAATACCAGGTGCGGATGGAGTTACCTCAAGAACTACACCAAAAATCGCGTCTTGATCTTCGGATGTTTGAGGAACTTCGATTGCGAAATCTCCGTTCGGACCTGCATCCAAATCCATTGCTGTTTTACCGTCATCCCACAGAATTTGATTTCCGTTTCTGTCAATTACCCAAACCTTTTGGTAGGGCTTAAGATGGATGGTATATTGATTTCTCCAATCGGGATTTGATTGGCCGTTACCGTTAACTGCAGTTTCATGTTGATGTTTTCCGAGCTGCATAAAGTACAAAGCAACTTTGCCTTGTTTATCTGCAACTAAATCAAAGAGTCCTACGGTTCCCTCGGTTTTTAAATGAGCTGCTCCATCGAGATTTTGTATCGCGATTGGCGCCCACGGCCCCCAATTGCCTTTTTCAGCTTGTGCAGCGTTATAAAGAGCAAGAAACAACTCGCTATCTTGATATGTAGGAATTATATTTCCGTTAACTTTAACACCAGGTACAAAAGCCCTAGTCATGTCGCCGGATATTACTGTCGGTAATTTTATGCCGGAAGCAATTTTTTCTCCTACGAGTACATCAGGTGAAGTTAAAGCTGTTGGTGCTTCGCTTTGACTGGCTATAGCTGTTGCGGCTGCAACTGCAGGTGCAGTGGCTGGAGCTGTGGCTGGTGCCGTAGCTGAAGCACTATCGCAGGCTGCTAATACTGCTGGTAAAATTGTTAATCCTAGAGCGTCTCTTACGCCCCATTTTAAAATATCTCTTCTTGTATATGTTTCGTTTGACATTATTTTTCACCCCCCTCAATATTGTGTTTTGATTTCTTTCTTAAAAATAGTCCGCCTAAAGCCGCCGGAATAAGTCCGAATAGAGGCAGCATTTCCGGTCCGGTTGCAGGAGTTGTTTTAACTATTGCAGCCGATAATACCACCGGTGTTGGCGTTACATTCATGACATTTTGAATACAAAGTTGGCTAGAAGCAGTGTTGGTGTCACCGTTATTATCCGTTCCCGCAGCTTGGTTGACAACGCATGTTATTCCTTGTGGAACGCCCGAATTGGCAATTTTACCGCTTAAATTAAAAGCTTGGCTTTGTCCGACGTTCAAATTATTGACCACAAAAGTCAGCGTATTATTACTATTATTAAAACTGCCGGGGCCGGACACAAAACTGACGAATTGCGGAAAAGTATCAACGATTGTTACGCTTGAAATATTGTTGGAACC
>DATKGY010000028.1:0-5287 GCA_035510535.1 Patescibacteria group bacterium | reverse complement strand
TGGCAAAGTCAGTAACGGTTAAATAGTGGTAAAATAAACTATGGCAAATAACGATTATTATCAAATTTTAGGAGTTTCCAAAACCGCATCGGAAGCGGAAATAAAAAAAGCTTACCGAAAATTAGCGCTGCAGTATCATCCGGACCGCAATAAAGGCAAGGAAGCGGAAGAAAAATTTAAAGAAGTTAACCAAGCCTACGAGGTTTTGTCGGATGCGCAAAAAAGACAGACTTACGACCAGTTTGGCGCAGCCGCTTTTGAACAAGGCGGTCCAAGTGGACAAGGACCATTTGGCGCAGGTGGACCATTCGGTGGATTTGGTGGACAACAAGGACCATTCACGTACACCTATTCAACCAACGGCGGAAATCCACAGGGTTTTGATTTTGGCGGAGGCTTTTCCGACCCGTTTGAAATCTTTGAACAATTCTTCGGCGGCGGAAATCCTTTTGGCAGGGCACAAAGACGCCGTTTAACTTACTCATTAACCATTTCTTTTATGGAGGCAGTTAAAGGTGTCACCAAAAGAGTTCAATTGGAGGGAAAAACGCAAACCATCAAAATTCCCGCCGGAGTTGACGGCGGTTCGCGCATTAGATTTGGTGATTATGATGTGGTAATCGACGTTACGCCGGATAGAAAATTCAAACGCCAAGGATACGATATTATTTCGGAGCAGGAAATCACTTTTCCTCAAGCGGCAATGGGGGACACGATTGAGGTAGAAACCGTCGAAGACAGCGTCAAAATAAAAATTCCCGCCGGAACCCAACCGGAAACTTTAATCAGACTAAGGGGTAAAGGCGTAAAAATGTTAAGAGGTTCGGGACACGGCGATCATTACGTCCGTATCAAGATCATGATTCCCAAAAATCTTTCCGCTCATCAAAAAGAATTACTCAAAGAATTCGATAACTCCAAATCCCACGGCTGGTTCTAGTCAATTTAGGGGTTCAACCCTTTTTTTTATTATTATTATGCACTTTTTAGTGAATCGTAAAGAATTGCCATCCGCATAAACAAGCCTAATTTACTTTGCGTAAAATATTGTGCATGCCTTGAAGTATCTACATCGGTTGTGATTTCATCAATTCTCGGAAGTGGACAAAGAATGATTGCCTTTGGATCAAGCTGCTCAAGAGTGGCTCCATTTATTTGATATCTATTTCTTATATAATCTTCATAAGTGCCCGCTGGTGTGTTTGGAGTAAATCCTGCTACATATACGACATCAGTATCTTTTAATTGTGGCTTTTCAGTTTCAATAAGAGTGTTTCCCGAGCTAACAAAAATACTTTTATATTGATCGGGTATCGCCAATTCTTTTGGTGATCCACAAAATGCGGTAATATTCTTAAATTTAGATAAAGCCAGCAAGAGAGAATGAGTAGCTCTACTGAATCGTAAATCTCCTACCAAAGAGATGCTTATATTATCAATATTTCCTAATTGAGCTTGTATTGTCATAAGATCAATTAGTGCTTGTGTTGGATGTTCGTCATCGCCGTTACCAGCATTTATAAGTGGTTTTGTAATGGATGGAGCCACTCTTAAAAAAATATTCGCGTCATTATGGCGTATTACAAGCGCATCCGCATAATCATTTATTACTCTAACTGTATCTTCAACAGTTTCAGCAGATGACATACGTCCATGTCTTTTAGTTTCTTCTAGTCTAGAAACATTAGCGCCGAGTCTATATGCTGCAGACTCAAATCCTATGCGCGTTCTTGTTGACTCAGCGAAGAATAACAAACTGACTACGGTGCCATGTGGTAAAAGTGGAGCGGTAGGAATATTTTCAGCAAAAACATCTGCTTGCGCAATAAGTTGTTCTATACGTTCCCTACTCAAGTGAGTGATAGACACTAAGTTAGTAGGTGGTTTTTCGTTATGCATTTTATGTAATTTTCCTAATACAAGTTTTGCCACGAGATTATAACATCAAACCATTTTATACTCAACAAACCTCATTTTGCTTAGATAGACATTGTGATAAAATAAGAAACTGCATGCTTACAGAACGACAAAGACTCAAAGTTGGACTCCTTGACAAGGGAATGCGAGTATCCTCTCAAGCGAGGGAGGTAATTGAGGGGGGGGTAAAGGGCAGGCCCCTTACGACGGGGGATTATGCGTCAACCTCCGGAATCGCTTTGGATATAGGAGAAAGTATTTTTGTTAATACTCCATTTTCCGACTACAACCCAAATTTTGTAACATCCGAAACGCCATATAGTTTAGAAGTAGAGAGTGATAGATTTTATTTACAGTATGGTCCAGATCAAGCAATAGAAGTTAGCTATGTTCCTGTGCCAGCCTATTATGGTCTAAGAAATATTAGCGATCGCGAGCGATTGAAAGATCTTGTGGTAACTCATACAGACAGAGCAAGGATTTCTCCAATTGAAGGATGTGCAATTGCGTGTCAATTTTGCAATTTGCCGTATGAATATTCTTATAGAAAAAAACAGATCCCCGATCTAGTTGATGCAGTAAGTGTTGCGCTAAGAGATGAAGTTTTGCCGGCTCAACACGTTCTTATCTCGGGAGGCACTCCAAAACCCCAGGATTATAAATATGAAAATGAGGTTTATCGGTCGGTCGCACAAGCTTTTCCGGGACTTCCCATTGACGTGATGATGGCACCTAAAGATGATTTATTAGACCCCAGACTTTTAAGAAGATGGGGTATTAATGAACTGTCAATAAATCTAGAAGTTTATAATGCTGATGTCGCGAGACGATGGGTTAGGGGAAAACATAATGTTGGGAGAGATAAATACTTAAGATTTATCGAAGATGCAGTAGGCGTTTTTGGAGTTGGAAAAATTCGCTCGCTTCTTTTAGTAGGCTTAGAGCCGATAGAAGATACGCTGAGAGGGGTAGAAGAGCTAGCGAGAAGAGGATGCGATCCAGTCCTTAGTCCTTTTCGTCCGGATCCCGCAACGCCGTTACGAAATTTACAACCACCTTCTTCAGAAATGTTAACAGAAGCTTATCAAAGAGCCAAAGATATCGTAGGTCAACATCAAGGAGTAGAGCTGGGGCCACGTTGTATACCATGCATGCACAACACACTTACATTCCCAGACAATAGTGGAGCTTATTACTTTTCTAAATACGATCCTGAATCCGGTACGACAAGCATGCTTTATAAGCTTTCATAAACACTAAAGCCTTTAGATACCAACTTTTCGGTATTTTGCACAAGCTTCGATTTAATACTTCGATACGAAGTTCCAGTTATAAGATAAAATCCTGGATTACCTTCTATTAAAACATTATTCTTAGGATAATAAATAGCTTTATATTGTGAGCCAATTTTATTGAAAGGGTCAGTTGGTTTACCAACCTCGAATTCTTTCTCAATTTCCATATTATGGAAATATGGAAGAAGTTTGCTGTGTGCCCAACAATAATTTACTTGAAAATCCTTATATTTAATTTTAGGTAAAGCTTCATTGAGTGCAAGCCTAAGCTCTAAATCGATAATGTCAATTTTTTGGGACATCAAAACGTTGCAATAATAACCCCCCTGCCTTCTCGGATTCAGATCAGTAGGATAACATTCGCCCCTTTTTGTAATTAAAAAGTCCAAGCCAAATAAGCCTTTGAATCCCTGCCTTGAAAGATAATTGCCGACCTTCGTGGCGCAATCAAACATTATTTTTTGATATTTTTCGGATGCTTTGGAGGGATAGAAATTGCCCATATATTTATTATCTCTAAGAATTTGATCTGATAAGCAAATGATTGTGGTTAAATTTTTTCCTGTCACAATGGCATTTATATTTGGTGCTAATATTATGTCTGTTAGCAAATGGGAGCCGATAAAAGAGCCTCTTTTGTTAATTAATCGAAGGCTTGCGTAAAAATTTTCGAGATCTTCTGGAGTATAAATTACTTTACTTTCTATTCCTCCGGACGTATATACGGGAGAAAGAAAGAATGGGTATTCTTTTCTCTTTGTTCGAAGCTCTTCAAAGTTTTTGTAGACTTCTGTTGGATTCGTCTTAAATCCTAAAGTCTCAAATGTTTTAATGTGCTCTAATTTATTATCAAATTTGGCTGCTATTTTTGGGTCAGGACCAAGAAGCACAACATTCGGATTATCGATATTAAGCCACACATCTGTAAAACTTAAGACAAACACCTTGTCTTGTTTTTTAACCAGTTTTTTTATCAAGTCCTTTACTAATTTATTCTCTGAGAATTGTTTGTTTAAATCTTCTGGATAAATTAGCCAAGTTATGTTATTTCTTCCCAGTCTTTTTTCCAATTTTTCAAGTGCTTGGTTAAGAACGATATAGTTTTCTTCCTCAAATAATTTGTTGTGTTTTGAGGGGAGTACAAAGATAGGCTTAAATTTTTTATGAAATCTTTTCTCTAGCCCTTCTGCCCAACGTTTGTTTAGTGGCTCAAAACGATCCGACAACATGCTGAAATAATAAAAATTGTCGTCCGTTAATAAATTCGGGTCTAATTTTGAGACCATTGGTAAAAATATCTCATTTTACGTTCAAAATAACAAGAGGTAAATTACGATAATTTAATTGCAAAAGTAAGCTCAATAGCCTAAACTAAAAGTACCCTCCTTCGCGTTCCTCCTTCGTCAAGACTACGAAGGACAAGAAAGCTTCGGAAGGGTAAACTGTCCATGAATTTAATTAAGTTTCCTCTAATTTTTTTAAAGTTTTGGTATTTAGAAGCGCCTCTAAATATCTTAAGGTTTTTTGCCTCTTTAAATAAAGCTTTTTTGGGTATTTTTTCGCTTCCCTTGATGGTAAAAACTTTTTTCCGCCCTTGGAAAAACGAATATCGGGAAGGCTTAGTCGGATTCTCAATTTTTATGGGCATGGTGATAAAAAGCCTGTTTATTTTTGCCGACTTACTCTTGCTCATCGGTTTAGTGCTGGTCGAAATTAGCATGTTCCTAATTTTCCTGATTCTGCCGGTGGCGGCTTTTGTTTTACCGTTTATTAAACTATGAAAGGATTCGCAAAATTTTATACTTGGTACACTGGTCCGGCGCTAATTTTGGTCAGACTTTTGTTATTTACAATTCTTGCGCTCGGCGCAGCGTTTCTACTTATTAATCGGTTTACTCCCAACCTGTTTTTGTTGTTCCTGTCACTTTTGATGATGTTTGAGATTTTCTTTAAATATAAAATTGCCAAAACCAATCCCAAAATTGTAGTCTCACAAAATTCCGCTGATCCGCTTGATTCATTTTCCTTAGAGTTGTTGGGAATTTTGGAGACGCAAACAACTCTTTCACAAATCA
>DATKGY010000027.1:0-2789 GCA_035510535.1 Patescibacteria group bacterium | reverse complement strand
GTTTTTAACGATTATTGACCAACAATCCAAGAATCTTTTGGGGCAAATCGGTCAGGTGCTGGACGCGGCTAAAATTGAAGCCGGCCAATTTAGTATTAGTAAAGTGACTTCCGACATTGGAAAAGTAGTGATAGATGCGGTTGAGCCGTTTCTGCCCGAAGCGCGCAAAAAACAAATTTATCTTTCGACTGAGATTGATTCCCCACTGCCTAAAGTTGAAATTGACGCTTTGAAAATTACCGAAGCGTTAAATAATTTAATTTCCAATAGCCTTAAATTTACGCCGGTGAATGGGAAAATTATTGTTTCGGTGAAGGTTGAAAATGAAGGTCTGAAAATTGCCGTTTCTGATACCGGCATCGGCATTCCCCAGAGCGAACAAGCAGATCTTTTTTCCAAATATTATCAAATCCGCTCTACTCCGCACCAGTTGGCTAAAAAAGGCACAGGACTGGGATTATATATTACAAAAGGTATCGTAGAGGCTCACGGCGGCATGGTTGGCGTTGAATCCGAAGGACTGAACAAAGGCACCACAATTTACTTCACTTTGCCAATTACTGAAGGAGCACCAATGATCACCCATGAACATTTCCAAATGAACCAAACTCCCCTCTCCCAAACCGTGAACTAGTTCCAATTTTATAATACTTTTCCCTCTGTTATAAATCGCGTTCTCATGCTTGACGCTACTAATAATGCAGCAAATCCTTTTTCAAAAGACATTGACTTATCATCTATTCGTTTTGCTATTGCTTCTGAAAGCATCTCAGCTTCATCGCTGACGTCTGCATCACTAGGCAATCGCACAAAATCCAAAATGGATATCATTACCTCACGACCAAATCGGTCTTCCAATCTCCTGACTGCTCTTTGCTGCTCACTTCTGTGCGCAAACTTTGCGGCTGCACCAACAGAATCTACTCTTCCTGTTTTATCTGTTTCTGGCATAAATATCACCTCCTCAAGGCAGCAAAAGTGATTTTAGCACGATTAGAAGAATATGCAATCAGTATTTTTAGGGTTGCCAATTCCGCAGTCGAATGCATGAAAACTTGAGTGAGCGATTCAGGGGAATTCCTCGCAAACTTGTCGAGGAAGGGGTGAAATTACCCGAAGAGCGAACGAAAGTTTGAAAGCATAAGGCAAGGCTTGGCAAGAGTTTCTGCTTCTCTTTGCGGAAAAGAGAAGAAAAAAATCTATTAATTAATTGCGAAGCTTTTCCCATCTGAAATAACTTCGACTGTGCCATTTTGATCAGTCCTAAAATATTTGATGCCGTGATTTTTGAGCAAATCCAAGGCTGACTGCGCGGGATGTCCGTAACGGTTGTTGGCACCGACCGAAATTATTGCCAATGAAGGATTAATTTGAGTTAAGAAATAATCGCTCATGCCCGTTTTTGAACCGTGATGCGGCACTTTTAGCACACCGATTTTCCCAACTTGAGCAGCAATCTTATCTTCGACCACCGATCCCGCGTCGCCGGTCAAAAGCAGCGTGAAATTCCCGTATGTGAAAAGTTGCACGAGACAAAAACCGTTCAAATCCAGGTTTTGCTCGTTTTTAGCTTGTAGTTGGTTCGAATTGAGCCATTCATGGGTTGGCCATAAAGTTAGAAGTGAAGTTTTGTCCGCCAAATCAATCCGGTCGCCGGAGAATAAGTATTGAGCACTTAACTTTTTGGCTGCTAACTCATCTTCTAGTCTTTTGTATGTCGCAGTGCCTCCCAACACTTTCTCTGTAACAAAATGTAAAACAGTATATCTTTTTAATACTTCTATTAGTCCGGCGGCGTGATCAACATGCGGATGCGTTAATACCATTAGCTCAATTGTCCGGTCCCAAAACGGAAGATGGCTGGAAAGGCAGTTCAAAATTGAATCGTCCGGCCCGCCGTCCACCAAAATATCACTGCCGTCAGGCGTACGGATTAAAATTCCGTCGCCCTGCCCTACGTCACAGACTACGACATGTAATTTCCCGTCGTTAAGCTTGGCGTTTTGATACAAAAAGATTGCCGCCAGCAAAAACAAGCTTGTGAAAATTAGTGAAAAATATTTAAGCATGTTGTTTTTGGAATGCAAACGCCAGGATTGCGCCTAGAATTAAATAATATCCCACCACCAGCTGCCAGGGCACATTTTGTAAGCTGACTGAACCAGAAAGTCTCGCGAAAAAGTTAGCCACAGCCTCAAAAAACAGCAAAAACGGCAGGCAAAGATATAACAAAAGTTGAGTTAATGGCTCAAAAATAAAAGTCAGAATTGCCGCAAAACCGCCCAAAATCATCAAAATCGGCACCGTCCATAAAACCAGGGCGTTAACCACGACTGACCAAATAGAATAGACGCCAAAACCAGAAACCAGAATCGGCAAAGTGGCAATTTGCGCCGAAAAAGTGGTGATTAAATCCGCAGTGATGCCGTTTTCAAAACGCTTGAGTAGCCGCGGAATGACTAAAATTCCCGCAGTCGACGCAAAAGACAGCTGAAATCCGACATCCGTCAAGTAATTTGGCTGCCACAATAACATCACCAGTCCTGTCAGAAAAAGAATATATAGTCCGTCGCGCTGTTTCCCTAGAATTTGCGCGGAAAACGCTAGCGCCGCCATTATGGATGCTCTGACAATGGACGCTTGAAAGCCGGTGAGGAAATCGTAAAAAATGATACCCGCAACGCTTAAAAAAACCGCCAACTGCCGTCTTAAAAGCAGTGAAAAAAGATAAAAGAAAAAGCCGGAGACCATCGTCACATTCATCCCCGACGCCGCGATGACATGCATTA
>DATKGY010000026.1:0-7322 GCA_035510535.1 Patescibacteria group bacterium | reverse complement strand
GGGGGCAATTCCAGAGTCAAGTGAGACAGCGGAAATACCGGTCGTGTCTTATGCTGAGAATGGTGATACTTGCCTGAACGTTCAAAAACTAGCAGAGTTGGGGGATCAGGGAGTTATTTATAGTAGTGAAGGGAGATTGTTTTGGGCAGTCTGTCCTGATGGAAATAAGCTTTCGATATACATGGTTAAACAGCAATCTAAGTTGAAGCGTGTGGCGTCACGGCTACCGGGATTGAGAAGAACTTCACCAAATTTTCCGTCAGGATTTCTTGATGCTTTAACTGCCTATGGAAAGATTAATTTGGGATTTCATGGCAATCAATCTTCAGAACAATAGAACGATAAATTTCCTCCGTGTTATAATTAGCTCATGTATAAAAAGGGAAATGTTTTCGAGAAAAACGAACACAACAATTGGTTTTATGGACACTTCATGGAGGGTTTGGCAAAAGATGATAGGGTAGAGATAAAAGTAAATACCCTTGTAAAAGGTTACTCCGACACGGATCATTATTTAAAAGTTGCAACTAAGTTAGATATTATTTGGGAGGGAAAAGCGATTTGGCAGCTTGACGGTGAAGATATTCCGCTTGAAACAGGAGATTATCTAATTATTCCTCCGAAAGTAAGAGTAAGAGTCAAGGTAGTTCTTTCGGATAGGCTTATTGTCCAGACAATTAAAATTCCCTCAATTCCGGACGATAAAGTAATGGTGTAAAATCCGCTCCGGGTTTTTCCTGTTGAATAAATAACCAATATAGAATAAAATGTGCTCGTACTATGGGAAGTGCAGAAAGACAAGAGAGACGGGGCGAAAGAGATTTTGTAAGATCAAGCTTATTTCTTAAAATGACAAATAAGTTGCTTTCCAGATTTGTTCCATTAACGGAACAAGGTGGAGGTATAATTCTTCCGCCGCTTGTTGTTCATCTTAAAAGAAAAGGGGGTGTAACGATAGCTGTTTCAGGTAATTACAATGAACATGGATTTTTAGAGACGGGAAGAGTGCATCTTGTTGTGAACGGGAAACAAAAGACTTATGAAGTCAGTGCCGTTGGAATTTTACATCCCGAGATGAAAGCGTATCCCGATATGAAAGTAGCATTGAAGGCCATGCAGACTGCATCATGGTATTATAGGAAATCCGATTTACCTCGAAGAACGGCGGCATAATTTTCCTCGTTATAATTCGCTCCGGGCTTTGCCGTTGACAAATATGAGTTTAGGTTATATTATCGGCTCATGGCAGTACCAACATCGGAATTATTACAACATGTAGGAGCAGTTGCAAATGCGTATATAACTAAGGACGAAGGACGATTTAGAGCCAATATTCCCGCCGGTGTAGAACACCAATTCAGCGGTGCTTTGGGAGACTACGCTTTAAGAAGAATGCGCGGAGCAGAAATTGACCTACGTATTAAACGAGAAGATACTCAAGATTTGCATTATGTTTTAAGCGGTGCGGGAGCAATCAGGGATCCTGAGAAACATAATAGTACGGTGGATAGAAGCGGGGAAATGGTGAAAGTAATGATTAATGATATATGGCTGGCAAAAGCGGAATTGCCTCAAACACAGACTCTGCTTGAAGTTGTAGCCTAGTTTGGTAAAATTTCCTCATTGATATTTTACGTGTTATAATTTGGGTTATGAATATCGGTAAGACTTTTTATCCCAAAAGCCGGAAAGAATGGAGGAGCTGGCTTTTAAAAAACTACAAAACCGAAAAAGAAATCTGGCTGATTCATTACAATAAAGCTTCGGGAAAATATTCTTTACCATACGACGACGCGGTTGAAGAGGCGATGTGTTTTGGCTGGATAGACTCATCGGTTAAAAAACTTGATGAAGACGGCAGGGCGCAACGGTACACTCCGAGAAGAGAAAAAAGCCTCATATCGGAACTTAACAAAGAAAGGTTAAGGAGATTGGTTAAAAAGAAAAAAGTAATGCCGGAAATCTTAACAAAAATTCAAACAGAGCTTAATAAGGAATTCGAGCTTCCCGAAAGCATTTTAAATGAAATTAAAAAGGACAAACAAGCTTGGGAAAATTTTCA
Source organism: Patescibacteria group bacterium (assembly GCA_035510535.1). Classification (GTDB taxonomy): domain Bacteria; phylum Patescibacteriota; class Microgenomatia; order Levybacterales; family UBA12049; genus DATKGX01. Next base: position 5,260 of record DATKGY010000026.1, on the reverse strand, counting down.
GAAATTCCCAAAACATTATCAGGTAATAAGAATTGCTTTTGTTGAAGATGCCAGAAAAAGACCGGAAATGTTTAAACAGCGGTTAAATTATCTTTTAAAGATGACGTCCAAAAACAAAAAATTCGGCACTCTGCAATAAATTCTCCTATGCTATAATCAGGATATGAAAATGGCGGTTTATTATTTAACCTGCAGCGATGATTGGGAAGCGGATAGAATCGCAAAAAGCCTTTTAAGCAAAAAGTTAATTGTTTGTGCAAAACAAGTGCCTGTTTTCTCAAGTTCCTTATGGAAGGGGAAGAAAACTGAGCAGAAAGAAACATTGCTGGTGATGGAATCTGTGGAAGAAAATTTTTCAAAAATTGAAAAAGAAGTCAGAAAATTGCACCGTCACGAAACTTTTGTATTATATTCAACTCCGGTCAAAACCACGAAGAAAGTAGAGGAGTGGATCGAAGAAGAGTTGGGGTAGTTACTTCAATTTTTCAATAATCCGTTCAAGAGTTAATTCTTCCTGCGTTCTTTCAATCATATCTTTCAGCATTAATACTTTATCGTTAATAATTATTACATAGGGGATTTGTTTTTTGTCGGCGTATTTTAATTGTTTTTCTAAAGTGGCATCTTCCAAATAAACTTCGGTATTAATATTTTCGGCTCTTAATTTTTCAGCAATTTCAAGGGCTTTCCCGGAGTTTGTTATCAAAACTTTCGTTGTGGAAGATAAGTTAAGTATTTTATTTTGTTCTTCCAATACTTCTATTGTTCTGTCAAAACCGAGCCCAAATCCTACTGCAGGGAAATCCCGCCCGGCAAACATACCGATTAGATTGTCATATCTTCCTCCGCTGCAGATGGAGCCAGTGCTGCCTTGGGCAACGGTTTCGAAAATGACGCCCGTATAGTAGTCAAGGCCTCGTGCTAAAGTAGGCTCATATTGGATTTTGGACATATCGCATCTCATTTGTTTTAAAGATTTAAGTATTTGAGCAATAGTTTCGGTTTGAGGTTTACTTTGAAGTTCTTGTAAAGCTTTTTTCGCATCTTGGTCTTCCATTCCTTTCTCAACCATTTCGGAGAGCACTGCGGATTCTCCGATTTTTTCTAGTTTATCAATTGCCGCAATATATTTTTTATCAAGATTTGCGAGATTTGCTCGATCATTTATTTTAATAGTCACGTCAAGATTCAACGCTTGATAAATGGTAAGTACCAATTTAATTATTTCCGCGTCTGCTAGGGGAGAGGATGAACCGATAATGTCTGCATCGCATTGAACGAATTCCCTGTATCTTCCTTTTTGCGTGTTTTCCGCGCGCCAGACATTTTGAATTTGATATCGCTTAAAAGGCATCGGCAATTCATTTTGGTATTGGGCAACGACTCTGGCCAGCGGTACGGTTTGGTCATAACGCATCGCGACTTTTCTATCACCATTATCGGTAAAGCGGTACATCAACTTGTCGCCTTCATCACCGTATTTTCCGGTTAAAATTTCTTCGTATTCCAAAGCCGGAGTCTCCAAGGGTTCAAAACCATAGGATTCAAACACTCTTTTAAGAGTTTCTAAAACATAATTTCGCTTCCTGGCATCTTTTGGTAAAAAGTCACGGAAGCCTTTTAATGTCCTTGGCTCAATTTTCATAACCTAATTGTATCATGAAAAAGCAGACGGGCTCAACATTTTCCCCATTGACACAAAAAGCTTAGAGTGATAGAACTATACACGCTTATGGAAAAACGGGGTGGAGACAAAGGGCAACCTCAGAGCGTACATCGGGGGGAATATCCTGTTCAAGAAAGTTACGGATTAGGTGGAGAATATCCAGCCCCGCCAAAACAAGGAAAAGTTGTTGAAATAAGCGTTCAGGCAATTATTTTAGGCGGAGAATATCCCACGAGAAGAAAACCTTAATATTCCTCACAATAAATCTCTTATTGACATACCATAGCTAGAGTGGTAAAAATGACCTATATTTATGGCAGGAAAATATCAAGAAATAGGACGGGATCCAGTAGTAGAAGTAATTGAAGCGCGAAAAGCTCCGATAAAAACTCAAGAGGATAAAACCAGGGAAGAAAGGGAAGCCTTTAAATTATTTTCAGCCCTGACGGCGATTGTCAGAGAATGTGATGATATACCATCAGACAAGCTGCCCGAGTTGTCTCCGTTGCCGGATAACTTACCCGAGGCAGAAAGAGAAGAGGAATTATCCCGTAGGGAGTATCAGCAGTTTATGGCCGAAATTGGCCGAAGAAATAAAATAGCCGGAGTAGATCATTTTGTGGTAGCGATGGTTGAAAAGGATGAAGAAGTAGTAGAAGTGAAAATACAATTACAACCGGGACACGGTGACGTTTCATTGGAACATCCAGCGGCATTCACAATAAGCCTGCCGGAGTCAACAATAGATGATGTTTTGATAGTTAGGGAAAAATCGTTGCAAGGAGATCCAAAGACAGCAACAAGACTACTTTCGTATCTTATCCATCCAACAACACAAATTAAATACAGGCCGGAACCCAAAACTTCTGTTAGCTCTTAGTTTCTTCGGGGTTTAAAAAGTGGTAGCCGAGTTTTTTCAAAACTATTACAACAATTCCTAACACCGGAACCACAAAAACAGCCCCCATTGCCCCGGCCACTTTAAAGCCGATTAAAATTGATAATAGCACCACAATCGGGTGAAGCTTAAAAGCTTTTTCCATCAACTTTGGTCCGACGGCGTTATAAGTAATTTGCTGGATCAGTAAAAGGATAGCGGCAATCGCAACCGCCAAAATGGGATTTTCCGGATGAGTGACCAAGACGACAAAAGCCGGCGGAACAATTCCCAACAACGGACCGGCCAAAGGAATAATGGTTAACAGGCCGGCCAGAATGGCAATGGAAGCGGCATAGTCAATTGAGAAAATCCTCAGCACTATCCAAGTCGTAATGCCGGCTAAAACTCCGAATAAAACCTGAATTTGCAAAAAGGACGCAAAGGTTTCGTTAACGGTTTCTTGGATGAATTTTAAATTTCCGTGCCAATTTTTGGGCGCCAGTTTAAAAATCTCCGCGTTAATTTTTTCTTTATCCAAGATTAAATAAAAGGATAAAACCAAGATAATAATGATATCAACAAAAATGGTGGCAACAGACGGCAAGAAGCCGATTAAATTTTCAAACGAATGGCCGACGAGATTATTCCAAGTTTTGGTAAAGATGGGGAAAGCGCCTAAACTTTTAGGAATTAAAACAGATAGAGATTGGAATTGAGAAGTGACGGTTGGAATTAAAATAAAAACAATAACCGTGAATAAAATCGCAAAGAAAATATAGACGATTAAAGCCGACCAGAGTTTTGCCAGCTTTGTGAATTTAGAAATAATATCTACCAGCGGTTCAATAATAAAACTTAACAGCCACGCGACCAGCGCGATGATAATGACGTCGGAAAAATTGCCCAAGAACTGCCAAAAAATCCCCAACAAGTAAATAGAAACAGCAACCGTTAAAAGAAAAACGAGCAGCTTAAAAAGGGTGAACTCTTTTCTGATTTCTTCAAACATAAATTAAGTATAGCTTAATTATCAAACGGTTGGTAGAGGAAATCAAGTGGAGATTATTTGGTGATTGGATAAAGCTTGACGCCGGAGCCGGTTGACGGGGCAATGGTCGGGCTGGCCGTGTTTAAATCGTAACTCAGTTGGATATCCGGTAGAATAATTATCTTTGAAGCCATAAGCTTGTTGGGATCCTGTTTGTCCGGGAAACCGGTTACGGAAATTGCCTGCGTGGTTTGCATTTTGGAAAAACCGGATTTAACTAAAGTTCCCGCAGTTAAAGAATAAGTTTTGGTGATATCTTCAATTTCAATCACTGTCTTGCCGCCATTTCCTTTGATAACCGTAACTTCGTAATTAGTTTTATCAATGTCCGCAATTTCGCCAAAAACAATAGTGGGGAAAGTATCCATAACGTCAATGTCCCGGGCAAGTATCCGGCGAGATTGTTTGTTGTAAAGCCCCAAAACGCCAAGCGTTGTCCCCTTGGTAACATCGGAGATGCCAAAAGAGCTGTTGGTTGAGGAAGAAAACTTAGTCAGTTCATCAACATCCACAAACCGGGTATTACCATTCGGATCGGTTAAAGTAATTTGGGCGCTGGAAGAGTCGGTAACAACTCCGACGATGCCCCGTTTTTCAACCAAGTTAAGCTGGGCGGTTTTGGAAGCAATTTCGTTGCCAAGCTTTTCCAGAAGCGCCTGATCGGCTGTCGGCGTGGCTGGTGACGCGGCTTGTGCTCCATGCGCCAAAACTAACGTGGCCAAAGTTAAAAATAAAATAAGCATTAAAGTCTTTTGCATATTAAAAATCTTCGGTTGAATAAGTGACTGTTCTCTGCATTGTCGTTGTTTCTCCTGTGGGTAAAATTGACATTAATTTAATTAAATTTTCCCCATCGTCCAAAGTTAGGGTGGTGGAGAAGTCGCCTTGAGCAGATGGTTGAATTGCTTCTTGATCACTGCTGGTATAAATAATAATGGTGGCGTTAGGGTTGGTTTTGCCGATAATAGTTAAAGTTTTATTGTCAACGACTATTTCATCGTCAGGCGTGTTCAAGGAGATGTAGACAATTGGTTTTGGTGTTGGAGTTGGGGATGGCGCGTTTAAGATGATTTGGTTTGAAGAAGAAATTGTTTTGGTGCTTTGATAAAAATAAAAAGCTAAACCGGCGACCAAAAGCCCGATTAAAACCGCAATAAACGCCAGGATAACTCTTTCTTGTTTCATATTCGGTAACCCATAATACGAAAAAAGTGTTATCTTGTCAAGATAATCATTGTATGTTAGGATTATCTTCATGGACGTTCAAATCCTCGGACAAGATTCACTAAAAATTAAAAGTAAAAAAACAACGCTGGCAATTGATCCGGTAACCTCAATCCAAAAGTTTGACGCCGACGCGATTCTTTTAACAGGTATTGAAGGCGATGCCAACCGAGTAACAAATTATCGGGTGATCATCGACGGCGTTGGGGAATACGAAGTCTCGGGGCTTAAAATTGTCGGTCTTCAAGCTGATGGCGATTTAGTCTTCAGTCTGATTTCGGAAAATGTGCGGACATTAGTAGGTAAAGTCAGTTCTTTAAAACAGATTTCGGCGGAGAAAATCGGGGATTATCAAGTTGTCATTATCAATGCCGATACAGATGCCAGTGAATCAATGATTACCGCTATGGAACCAAGCATTGTTGTTTTGTATGGCTTAAAA
>DATKGY010000025.1:0-22521 GCA_035510535.1 Patescibacteria group bacterium | reverse complement strand
TTTAAATCATGCGTAAATTTGTGTTATACTGATATAAGTTATGTTGGATTATAGCCGCAGGCTTCGCCGAAGAAGAAACAAATATTTTACGCTTAATATTCCAGGTTTGCCAAATTTCGGACGCAATTTCAATAAGAGATTAGGGTTACAAAATACTCCACGAGCAGTTCTTTATAGCCGCTTAGCCAAATATGCTTTCTTTGGGCTGATTGGCTTAATTATTTTAATGTTTGTTCTGTTCCTTTGGTACGGCCGGGATTTACCGACTCCGGGGAAATTAATCGCCGCCCAGACCAATCAGTCCAGCGGAATTTATGACCGTAACGGCGCGCTCCTTTACTCTGTTTATCAAAATCAAAACCGGCTTTATGTCAATTTAGCAGATATCCCTAAATACGTAAAAGAAGGGACTATTTCGGTTGAAGACCGGAATTTTTACACCAACAGTGGATTTTCAATTACCGGTTATTTGCGGGCCGCTTTAAACATTGTGCTTTTGCGAGGACTTTCCGGAGGTTCAACGCTGACCCAACAGTTGGTTAAAAATGTGTTGCTTTCTTCCGAACAAACAATACCGCGAAAAATAAAAGAGCTGATGCTTTCGATTCAGGTTGACCGGAAATATTCGAAGGACCAGATTTTGGAAATGTACTTAAATGACGTTGGTTACGGCGGTTCGGCGGTCGGTGTTCAGGCGGCTTCGCAATTATACTTCAACAAAGACGTTAGAGATTTGGATTTAGCGCAAAGCGCGTTTATTGCGGGTTTGCCGCAAAGTCCCAGCGTTTATTCTCCATTTTCCGGCAACAAGTATTACATTCAAAGGACACAGGTAGTCTTACAAGCGATGGCTCGAGACGGATACATTACGCAAAAACAAGCGGATAGCGCGCTTAGCGAAATCAAAAACGCGAAATTCGCCGAGAATAGCATTGGGATTAGGGCGCCGCACTTTGTTTTTTACGTTAAACAGCAATTGATTAACCAATTTGGAGAACAGGTAGTGGAAAGCGGAGGTTTAAGAGTAAAAACTACGCTGGATTACAACATTGAAAGTAAAGCCGAGCAAATTGTTAAAACGGAAATTGCCGGCGATAAGAGTCTGAATGTGGGAAACGGCGCGGCGATGGTGACAATCCCCAAAACCGGCGAGATTTTGGCGATGATTGGAAGCGAGGATTATTTCGATACTAAAAATGACGGTAATTTTAACGCCGCCACTGCTTACAGACAACCGGGTTCTTCTCTAAAACCGATTACTTACGCCACTGCTTTTGCCAGAGGTTATACAGCGGCGACGCTTTTAATGGATACGCAGACAAATTTTAAAGCACAAGACAGCGAGAAAGATTATATTCCGGTTAATTATGACAGTAAATACCGGGGGCCGATTCAAGTGAGGTTTGCTTTGGCTAACTCCATCAATGTTCCGGCGGTAAAAATGCTGGCCATGGTCGGCATAAAAAATGTCATGCAAAACGCTTATAATATGGGAATTGATAATTGGCAGCCAACCGACGCAAATATGGCCAATGTTGGTTATTCATTGGTTTTAGGCGGAAGGGATGTCCGTTTGGTTGACGAAATGGAAGCTTACGGGGTGTTTGCCAACGGTGGAGAAAAAATGCCTTTGGTTTCGATTCTTGAGGTCGATGACGCCAAAGGAAACGTTTTATATAAATATAATCCCCCTAGCCCACAGCGGATTTTTTCGCCGGAAATTAGTTTTTTAATTTCACATATTCTTTTGGATAATACTGCCCGGTCAATGGAATTTGGACTTTATTCGCAATTGGTTGTTCCCGGCTATCCCAGCGTTTCGGTAAAAACCGGAACCACTAATGATATCCGCGACAACTGGACAGTCGGTTATACTCCATCCTATGCAGTTGGAGTTTGGGTTGGTAACAACGATAATACGCCAATGAGTAAAGTTGCTTCCGGAATTACCGGTGCGGCGCCAATTTGGAATAAAATCATGAGCTTTGTTTTAAAGATAAAAGGAAAACATGATGAGCCGCCACAAAAGCCCGACAACGTCATCGCGATGCAGATAGATGCGCTGGGCGGCGGATTGCCAAAAGCCGGGCAGCCGACCAGAAGCGAATACTTTATTAAAGGGACCGAGCCGACGGGCCAATCGGCAATTTATCAAACGCTAAAATTATCAAAACATCAGGATGGAAAACTGGCAAATGCTTCGGAAATTGCCGCCGGCGATTACAATACGAAAGATTTTGTCGTTTTTAAAGAAAACGATCCCATTTCCACCGACGGTAAAAACAGATGGCAGGACGGAATTGACGCTTGGATAAAACAGACTTATGCCGCCGATCACCCTGAATATTATCCGCCGACGGATACTTCAGATTACCAAGAAAATTCTAACAATCCGACTGAAACACCAACGCCGACTCCGACTGAAACACCAACGCCGACAACGCCTTAAATTATCTCACCGAAGCTTTAAATTTTTCTTTCAGAGAAGAAGTAATTTTTTTTCTTATTTCGGAAACTTCCTCGTTGGTCAAATTTTTCTCCGGGTCTTGGTAGTTAATATGAAAGGTTCGTGAGTCCTTGTACGTATCTTTTAAACTTACATCAATAACCAAATTACTTTGTGAATAAATATTGGCAATAATATCTTCGGTTTTTATATCACTATTTACAGCAATTGATAGGTCTTCAATAATTGGCGGAAACTTATTTAAAGGTTTATATTCTTTTTTTAAGGTTGCGTGTCTTAATAGCAACTCGAAATTAAGTTCAAAATCAATTAAATTTGCATCTAAGATTTCAATTTCTCCCAGGTATTCTTTCTCGATATAGACAGAAGCGCCATTGCCGGATTTCTCCGATTGCTTAAAACTTAGATTTTTAATTCCCAAGTCATAACAAAGCTGTTCAAGCAAACCCTTCGTCTCAAAAAAAGTTACTTTATTCTTTTTGATTACACCGGCAAAAGTCATTAGCTCCTGCGGTAAATCTTTTGTTCTTTTATTGTAGACGTTGGCAATTTCGAATATCTTGATAACTTCTTTATTTTTATTCTCCGAGACTACTTTTAAGAGACTTGGAACAAGAGTTTTGCGCATATAAATCATGTCTTCGCTTAAAGGATTACTAATTTCCACTGCTTCTTCTAATGGGCCTTCGAATAATTCTTGCGAAACCATTGAATAAGAATAAACTTCGGTAAAACCCCAATATTTCATGGCGCTTTTTACTCTTTGCTCAAAGTAGAATTGGTCTGCAAATTTGTGCGCCGCAATTGCGGTTTGGGGTGGCAAAACACTTGGTAAATTATGATAGCCGTAGATTCTGGCAATCTCCTCAATAATGTCCTCCTCGATTTCGACGTCACCAATCCGAAACGAAGGAACTTCAGCTTTTATTTTTCCACCAACAATTTGCGCTTTGAACCCTAGATTAGAAAGCGATTGCAAAGCTTTTTCGGGGTCGATACTAACGCCAATGACCTGATTAATTTTTTCAAGCGAGACCTCAACGTAGTGTTTGGTGACTTTGTTTGGATAAAGGTCGATAATGTCCGAAACAATTTTCCCGCCGGCAATTTTTGCAAACATTTCAATGCCATAAAGCAATGCGTCGTAAGCCAGTTCCGCATCGAGATTTTTTTCATTGATTACCGCCGCTTCCGTTCTTATTCCCAAAGTCATCGAAGCTTTCCGAATTTTTGCTGGTTGATTATTGTTAATAAAATACAAAATTCGCTTGGTTTTTGCGGTGACCACGCTATTTTGCAATCCCATTATTCCCAAAAGGTCGACGATTTCATTCTGGTCGTTGACGGCGACTATCTCTCCGCCATTTAGGGAATAATCTTTTTCATCCAAAGTTTTAATTACTTCGCCTTTTTTAGCTTCCCGGATGATTAAAGTTTTGGTGTTAAGCCGGTCAAAGTCAAAAACGTGGGTTGGGTGACCAATGGTTTTCATCACATAATTAGTAATATCAATTAAATTATTTAAACTTCTTGTTCCGGAAGCTTCCAAGCGTTCCTTGATTTCCTTGGAGGATTCCCCTATCTTCACGTCCATAACAACGGCGCAAAGTCTATTTACTAATTTCGGATCATTGGTTATTTCGATTAAATTTGTTTTTGGCGTCTGTGGTTTAGTCAGTTTTGGCGCAACAAAACTAGCGTCAATCCCATTTTGTTTAAGAACGGTTGCAGTTTCCCTGGCCAATCCGACCACGCCCATTAAGTCGGGTCGGTTAGTAGTTATCTCGATGTCGTAAATAAAATCAGCTTCGTATTTCTCAAGCCTTTCCACCGAAACGCTGGATAATGAAAGTAACTCTCCGATTTTTTGCGGAGTCGCTTTGGTTTTAACGTAGTCCCTAAGCCAGCTGTCTAAAATTTTGATATTCATCCCGTTAGAAAATTCTCCTTTCTAAAAGGTGTCATTAAAAATTCAAGTCCTTGATATAAAAATGTTTTTCTAACGGGATTCATTTAAAATTGCGCTAAAAAGTCTAAATTGTTTGAGCACAAAATTCTTAAGTCGTCAATTTTTAGTCCTTCCCGCATCATTAACACTCTTTCCACTCCCCAACCGAATGCAAAACCGGTATATTTCTGCGGATCAATTCCACCCGCTTTTAAAACATTCGGGTGAACCATCCCCGCTCCGCCCATTTCCAGCCAGCCCTCCTTGCACAATTTACACCCTTTCCCCAAACAAATTCCACAGGTTACGTCCACTTCAAAAGATGGTTCGGTAAATTGAAAATGGTACGGTCTTATCCTCGACTGCCTGTTCGAGCCAAAAAATGATTTTGCGAAATAATCCAAAACGCCTTTTAAATGCGTGATCGAAATATCTTTATCAATAACTAATCCTTCAAACTGGTGAAACATTGGTGCGTGGGAAACATCGGATTGGCGGCGGTAACATTTGGCGATATTTAACATTCGGATTGGCGGCTTGCCCAACCGTTCCATCTCTCTAATTTGTCCCGAGGAGGTATGAGGAGTTAAAAGCATTGGTCCTCTTTTTGGATCCGGTTCTCCTTTGATAAAAAAAGTTTCCCAGTCGTCGCGGGCCGGATGATCCGCGGGAAAATTTAGCGCTTCAAAGGCGTACCAATCCCATTCAATTTCCGGATAGCGTACTCTTTCAAAACCTATCCTTGCAAAAATATTACTAATTTCTTCAATCGCCTGTGTTACCAAGTGAAGATGCCCAAGGTTTGGTTTAATGCCTGGATTGGTGATGTCGATTCTCTCAACGACGTTTGCCACTTTTTGGCTTTTTAGTTTTGATTTTTGAGTATCGAGCGCGTCTTCGATAGTTTGCTTAACCTCATTGGCCAAAAGGCCAAATTCTTTTCTTTTTTCCGGAGCCACTTTCGTAATCCCTTTAATTGCTAAAGTCAGCTTGCCGCTGCGACCCAAAAATTGCAGCTTGGTTTCTTCTAGGCTTTCCAAATCTTCCGCTTCCAAAATAAAGGAGATGGCGGTGTTTTTAATATCAATTAATTCATCTTCCATAGCTTTAAGAATAGCATAGATTAAAACTTTTTGAAACTGCGAAGAGCTTTATTTAATCGACAAAATTTTGTAGTTGATAAATCCGTTAGGAGTTCTAATTGCGATTGTTTCTCCAATTTTCCGCCCCATTAAGTTATGTCCGATTGGCGATTTGATGGAGATTTTATTCTCTTTGGGGTTGGCCTCCCATTCTCCGACGATTTGAAATTCTTTTTTCCCGCTTCCGGTTTCAACAACTACAATGTGGCCTAATTGAACGGTATTGTTGCCTATTGGTTGTGAGGTTTTACCGTAGTGAATAAGATTTCCAAGGTGTCGGATTTGTCTATCAATACTGCCCAACTCCATCTTGGCCGCTTTGTATAATCCGTTTTCGGAGAGATCCCCCATTTCTCTGCCCCGTTTTAACGATTCAACCGCCAAAGGCCTTTTGGCAATTTCTTTTTCTAACTCTTTCTTTAAGCTTTCAAAGCCTTTTTTGGTAAAAGGAATAATTGTCATAGGACTATTCTAGCAGAAGGATGATTAGTTCGGTTTGGAGACTTTGATCAGCTCTGAAAAAACTTCCGGATCATTTAGTACCAAATCACTTAAAATTTTTCGATCCACTTCAATGTTAGCTTTTCTAAATTGATCCATCAACCGACTATAGGAAATGCCCTCTTTTTTCGAAGCTTCCGAAATTCTGGTAATCCATAAGGCCCGAATGTCTCTTTTTTTAACTTTTCGGCCATGATAAGCATAAGCTCCGGCATGAAGTTGGGCTTCTTTAGCGGCTTTAATCAGCCTGCTTTTTGTGCCCCTGTAGCCTTTAGTAAGGCTTGCAAGCTTGTTATGTTTTCTTCTTGAGACGATTCCTCGTTTAACTCTGGCCATATTTTTTTAATTTACCTAATGTAGATACAAAATTATTTTTAAACTTTCTGACAATTGTTCGGTGAAAGTTTTTATAAGAGCTTTCGCCCGCTCTTTCCGAATGACTTTGCCGAAAATTTATATTTCTTTGTCTCATTAATCCTTGCCTAACATTTTCTTGATTTTCTTAGCGAATCTGCCTTTAAGCACGCCGATTTCTTTTTGTCTTCTAATCCTGCTTTTAGATTTATGCAGCTTTTTATGACTGCCGTATTGGTGTCCAAACAAAACTTTGCCGGTCTTGGTAACCTCGAATCTTCTAGACACTGATCTCTTTATTTTCTTCTTGCTCATTTTGATTTTCGTTACTGCTCTTAGCAGCTTTTCCGGATCCTTTCTTATCCGGGCTAACTAAGACAATTAATTTTCTTCCTTCCAGTCTTTTCTCCCGCTCGACTTTGGAAATGTCTGATAAATCCGCAATCGTTTTATCCAAAACTTTGTGTCCGAATTCGGGATGCGTAATCTGCCTGCCCGAAAAAAAGACAACCAATCTTACTTTGTCCCCATTTGTTAAAAACTCCCTGGCGCGTCTTTCCATAACGCCAAGGTCGTTTTCACTCATAAAAGGTCCGAGTCTGACTTCTTTGGTTTCGGAAACTTTGGTCTTTTTCTTTTCCTCCCGCTTCTTCTTTTCTTCCTGATAGAGAAATTTTTTGTAATCAACTATTTTTGCGACCGGTGGTTTTGCCATTGGGGCAACTTCTACCAGATCCAGTCCCTGACTTCGGGCAGCTTCCAGAGCTTCGAATTTCGATAGAACTCCTATTTGTTTTCCTTCTGCGTCTAAAACGCGAAGGCTCAGAGCATAAATTCTTTCGTTAACTCTGTAAAATTTCCTATTGTCCTCGTGCCTTTTATACCTTTTTATCAATTTCTTCTTTTAACCTATTAATTAGGTCCGCTATTTTAATCTTTCCCAAATCTTTTCCTTGGCAAGTTCTAACAGAAACCGAACCGCTTTCTGTTTCTTGCTTTCCTATTATACCTAAATATGGGACTTTTTGTAAAGTAGCCTCTCTAATTTTGGCTTGGAGGCGCTCGTTACGTAAATCAGCCTCAACTCTGATGTTTGCGTCCTTTAATTTTTCCACCAACTCTTTGGTAAACGCATTTTGCTCATCGGTAATTGGTAACAGTGAAATCTGCACCGGCGAAAGCCACAACGGAAAAGCTCCTTGAAAATGCTCAATAATCATTGCCAAAAATCTTTCGTATGAACCAAAGGTCGCTCTGTGTAGCATAATTGGTCTGACTTTTTGGTTATCCTCGTCGACAAATGAAAGATCAAACCTTTCTGGTAAATTGAAATCAACTTGAATGGTAGATAGTTGCCATTCTTTTCCGAGTGAATCTTTAACCATTAAGTCCATTTTGGGACCATAAAACGCCGCTTCGCCGTCCACTCTTTTATATTCAATCTTTAATTCTTTTAAGATCTCTTCCATTAAGCATTGCATCTCCTCCCACTTTTTTTCATCGCCCAAATATTTCTCCCTGTTTTTAGGATCCCAGGTGGAAAGCCTAATCCAATACTTGAGTCCGAAATCTTTTATCATAATTTTATTAATTTCAAGCGCGCGGCGGAATTCTTCTTTAACTTGGTCAGGTCTGGCGAAGACATGGGAATCATCAAGTGTTAATCCTAAAACTCTGGCAAGCCCCTCGAGTTCACCCGATTGTTCTGAGCGATACTGAGTCGTACTTTCAGCATAACGTTGCGGCATTTCCTTATAGGAAATAGGTTTTCTGGCAAAAATTTGAGTATGGTGCGGACAATTGGCTGGTTTTAAAATATAATCTCTGCCTTTAGCGTGCATTGTCGGGAACATGTCGTTTGAAAATTTCTCTAAATGCCCTGACTTTTCGTAAAGTTCTTTTCTGGTAATATGAGGAATCCAAACAAACTCATAGCCTTGTTTTTCCAAAAGGTCTTCGATATATCTTTGGAGAGTTCTTCTAAGCACTGTTCCTTTTGGTGTAAAAAGAGGAAGTCCTGACCCTACTAAATCAGAGAACGTAAATAAATCTAACTCCTGCCCGAGTTCCTGATGACTTTTTATTTTTGTGTCCATGGGGTTATTCTATCAAGTATTGGTAAGATTATCTAGCCAATAAATTCTGATTTTTTTGGATAACAAATTTAATAACGTCCGCGACAAAATTTCCTACAACAGGGATAAGGTTTATGTTTTTTAAAATAAGGGTAAGAATTGCGACTATTAGAGCCAGTCCAATCGTTACTCCAAGCGCCCAGGCAATTCCGCCGAGAAGATTATTAATAAAGATTTGTCTGCGTGAAGTTTTTATCTGTTCGTATCTTTCCATATATTCTTATTATAGTCCTAATTCTCCGGAAATTTCCTGCATGGCTTTAAGCACTATCCCGACAAATTCAGTCAAAGGAATTGTTAATTCTTTCTCGCACATCATAATTTGGGCGCGGTTGGCGCCTTTGGCAAAAGACGGCTCATTAAAACGTTTCATCACAAAATCAACATTCAAAAGCCCAAGTTTTTTCTCTGGGTGGATTAAAGCCGCGGCAATAATTAGTCCTGTTAGCTCGTCACAGCAATAGATACTCCAGTCAAGTTTAGTTTTAGGGACAACACCGTTATTCTGCCAGTTGTGCGATTTAATGGCGCGCATTAATTTTGGATCAAGTTTATCGCCGATTTTTTCTTCCAAAATTAAAGTGTGTCTTTCCGGATGATTTTTGCATAGTTCATAATCAGCGTCATGCAAAAGTCCGACAATTCCCCACGCTTCTTTCTCTTGCGGAATCGGTTTGGGAGTCAGCCTTTTGTACAAAGCTTTCATTGCCGCTTCACAGGCCAAGTGGTGTTTAATCAAGTTTTCATTTTTGACTAAACTTTGTAGAATTTGATACGCTTCATCTCTTGTCATAGTGGGTCCCTATCCCGATGTCACATCTGGGTGACCTGTCCGAAGAGTCTCAAGACGACATCGGACCGCTCTAACCAATGCGAATCTCCTGGTCTGAGATAATTCTCTCAATAATTTGCTTACTTTTCAACTGTTTAAGTTTGTATTCAATTTGCCTAGCTTTTGTTAACGTAGGATATTCTTGATAAAACATTAATTTAAATGGTCTGGTTAATCTTGTATATGTAGATTTTCCCGAGTTATGTTTTTCTATCCTTCGTTTGATATCGTCGGTTGAACCAATGTAATATCTGGAGTTAACGAGGGATTGTAATATGTAGACGTAAGCCATATGTGGAGCTGACAGGATTCGAACCTGTGACCTCTTCAATGTCAATGAAGCGCTCTAACCAACTGAGCTACAACTCCAAGAGTTTTGAGAGCTCTGACGGAATCGAACCGCCTAACCTGTCCGATGTTCATCGGACCGCTCTAACCAACTGAGCTAAGAGCCCTTAAACGAGTCTTCCCTCAAAGACCCGTTTAATTCTAACAAAATAAATTCAATTTAACAATAAAAAATTATGCTTCATAAACAACTTGCGGTTGTTGTTTAGCTGCCATCCACGTGCTGTTTGCAACTGTATCTAAGTGTCCTTCGGGCGTTTGTCTATAGCGCATAGCGTCTATTGCTGCCAATCCTCTTGGGTCTGAGTTTGATCCTTCAACAGGTGTTCGCATGTCCCATTCGTGATTTGAGTACATAACTAAAACCTTTGGATTATTTTGCTCTGACATAAATTGTCACCTCCTTTTCCATAAAAAAACCGCCATTGCTGGCGGGTTTGTCTTTATTACAAGTCAATTCCCGCCGTTTAGGCGTTAATAAGGAACTTGACAACAAATAAAGATTTCATTTTATAAAATAATTTTATCCAAAAACATCAAGATTTGTCAATTACCAATTATCCAACCTGCTGAGAAACAGCCCGGTCGGCAGATAAAGTATAGCTGGTACCGTGTTTCTTGGCATTTCCCCAATAACCTTTTTTATTAGCTTTTTTACCAATAGCGTTAAGCCAGCTAGTAGAATCTTCAATTTTAATTCTGGCGCTTCTTAGATTGGATAAGATAAACTCAAAGAAATTTTCGTGATATTTTCCCAGCTTTTGTGGAACCAAATTCATATCAATATCTTTAGTCTCGACCTCTAATTGTTTAATCGATTTACTGAGCTGTTTTAGCTCAATCATGATTTGTTCAACTCTTTGGTTAAGTTGCCCGTTCTCTATTTGCGTGGTTTTTCTTTCAAAATGTAGAATTTCGCTCTTGTAATCAATTGCAGCTTCGATTTGCACACTTTTTTCGTTTTGGGAAAAGCTAACTTCTTGCCCTTCTTGTAAATCGCCAGCCATTGCTTGTGCTTGCGAAGCTTTTTCGTTTACTTTTTCCGTATTGGTGAACAGTAACTGTTTCCAGGCGGTAGAGATGCTATTTTCCAGCAGGTCATTTTTAACAGAGCTGACAACGCCACCGGCAATATCTCTTGCGGCGGCTTCAACAGAGTTTTTATCAGAGAATTTAGATTGTTGTTTGCCTTTTGTGGTCATAGCGTTATCTTATATATCACAGTTGCCTTAGGAAATCAAGCGTTTTTTGTTGCCTGATGATACTGGCAAGAAGGTAACGGTTGTTTTGGAGGTTTTGTTTCTCCGCGTCGGTTTTAGCCTGTGTAATAGCCTCGTCGATTTCTTTCTCTTCGACGGTTATTTTTTCTGCCTCGGCAATTTTTTGCAGTAAAAACTCCAACTTAATGTCGTTCTCGGCTTTTTTCTCATACTCTTGCCGTAAGGCTTCGGTATTTCTGCCCGTTGAAGCCAGATATTGATCTAAGGTTAACCCCAGTCTTTTGACTTCATCCAGAGTTTGGGCCAAAAGCCTGTCCACTTCCTGGTCAATAATTATTTTTGGGATTTTGACCGTGGCTGTTTCCAGAATAGCTTTGGAAATGTCTTCAAAATTAGCCTGAGTTGGTTCTTTTCCGGGCACGATTATTTTAGATTTAGCCGTGACTTTTTTGACAGCGTCTTTATAGTCTCCGAGTATAATTTCCGGAGCTTCAGCCGTAAAAGCGGTAAAAGTCCAGTCTTTGTCGTCTTCAAGCTTTTCAACGTGAATTTTAGGGTTAAGGATAGGCTTCAAGGCATGCTCCTTTAGAGCCTCTACATAGCCTTCAGGCAAGAGTTTACGCAAGGTTTCCTCT
The DNA here is from genome assembly GCA_035510535.1 of Patescibacteria group bacterium. Taxonomy (GTDB): domain Bacteria; phylum Patescibacteriota; class Microgenomatia; order Levybacterales; family UBA12049; genus DATKGX01. The sequence goes on along the minus strand of DATKGY010000025.1, from coordinate 10,939 downwards.
CTTAGGTGGTCCTGGTTGATATTCTTTTCAACTAGCTTCTTTGGCGCTTTGCCTTTGCGGAATCCCGGAAGCTGAGCTGAAGCTAAATATGCTTCAAGAGCCTCTTCCTTAGCCTTTTTAACCACGCCCCAAGGAATGGTAATGGTTAACTGTATGGTTCCGTCGTCTTGTTTAGCTAGAATCGATTTCATATTATATTTGAAAAGCCCACCTTACAACTTTATCTGTGCGTTCATGTAGCCTCGAAAGTCCTTTTAATCTAAGCTGAGTAATTCTCCTATAGCTCACTTTTGGTTCAGATATCTCCGTAATTTCTCTTAGCGTAGGTTTAGTTCCCGTTCCGTTTAAATCGTAATATTGTCTTATTATATCAGCTGTTCTTTCGGGAAGAACAGCAACTCCTTTATCTAGTATTGCGATCAATTTTTCTAAACTTGCCTTATCTCTTGATATTTTTCCTAGATTTTCAATAATAATTAAATCGTCTTGATATTTTTCCCGCGTAGCTCCTATTCTTACTAGTCTATCAACCTCTTCAGGATTCCAGAGATCTGCTGCCAGTTTTAAATATCCCTCTTTTCTTAGCTGCGCTACTCTTTCTGGATTAGCTCCTTGGTCAATGCTAATTGTATTTTCTGACATACAGTTGTGCCCAGGGGGAGATTCGAACTCCCAAGCCTTTAAAGGGCAATAGGTCCTAAACCTATCGCGTCTGCCAGTTTCGCCACCTGGGCTCGTCAAAGCGCAACGGCGACAAAGGTCATTATACAGGAATTACATCGAAATCGAAAGAGCATCTTGCGGATCGCTTAAAGCAAACTCCGCAATCTTACCCAAATAGAATTCGACATGTCCAGCCCACGCCGGGGAGGCGGCATACATTGCCCCAATTTGATAAATGTTTTGTCCGTCCCATTGGTCCATATATCTTTCTCTTAGACCTTGCGAAACGGTTTCGATACCGTCATCCCAAGATTTAAAATTAACAACATTATTGCCATACACTCCCCAACCCCAGGCATTGTAAGAGTTACCAGGAATCTCTTTGCCGAAAGTTGATTCAACGCCCGAAATAGCGGCTACCAGCCTCCAATCAAGGTTGTATTTATCAGCCGTTTCAACGAAGTCAGCCGCATAAGGTACTAAAGGCGAATCGTACTGCTTTAAATAGTTGGTAAGAATTTTGACACGAGTATCTACTCCCGTCTTTGCGACTGTTGGGAGTTGAATTGTTGCAGAGGATGCTGAAGACTCTTGAGCGTATGCTTTTTGAGGAACAAGGATTATTGCTGCCGCTACGGCAAGCAATATGATATTCTTCATATTTTTGGTCTCGCGACCATTAAAAAATCCTAACGTATGTATTTGGAAAGACATACCTTAGGATCTAAAAAGTAGTATAACAGGTAACTATAGGTTTGTCAAGTGGTTAACTATAGGTTAACAGTCAGCTGATCCATGAAGTGATTGACACTGTCTGCCCAAGCTCCGTTATTGCTCGGGGTATATTTAGTCATGATTTGCTCTGCCGTTGCCAATCCTTTGCCTTTGTACTCAGTCGCTAAGGTTTTTGTGACCGTATTGATGGCATCAGCGTAGTTATCAAACTTCAAAACTTTTTTTCCATACATTCCAAATCCCCAACAATTATAAGAGCCTTTTGGGGCTTTATGGCAAAGATTTGATTCCTGCATCGCAATTGCCGGAACCAATCTGTAGTCAAGATTATATTTGTCAGCAGCCGCAACGATATTTTGGGCGTAAGGTAAAAGATCGGATTTGTATTTCTTAAAAAAGTCCTTAACCATCATTACTCTGGCGTCTTGGGCAACCAGCGTCATTTTTAAAGAGCCCGAAGCCGGAGGAAGCGCAGCATAAGCTACCCGCGGACTTTTACTAAAGGTTAAGAGATTGTTTTTGAGTGAGCAGCTATAAAGCAACAGGGATAGAGTTAGAGCCAAAACGAATGGTGTTAAAAGTGTAAACGCAGTGAGCAGGAAGACCTTTCTCATTAATAAATAAGATTGACAGATTTTTGGTCCTTTGTCAAGTTTCTGAGGCTAAATTATGTCTATTTTGATTTAGCGAGGTGGACTTCTAAAGCATGAAATGCAAAGTATCCCGTAAGCAGGAAACCTGCCACTAATTCAGTCTGCCAAAAGGGCAAATCATAGAAAGTGGTGCAGGTTAGACTTTTAAAGCCAAGATTATAGGCAATTTTGCAAAGATTGAAATACAAAAAGCTATCTATGTTGAGGAAATCTATGAGAGCGATGATAATCAGGGCAATCCCCAGTGTTAGGGCATATTTATGTTTGGTTTTAAGTCTCTTCATAATAACCCCTATATATTTTGTATACCCCTCGTAAGTAGTTGTCAAGAAGAAAAATTCAGATTGTTGAGTGAAGGACCATTTTTTGTTATACTCAATTTCGCGCGGGCGTAGTTCACCGGTAGAACGTCTCCTTGCCAAGGAGAAGGTAGTGGGTTCGATCCCCATCGCCCGCTCTTAATTGATACTTTTTAAAATCTGGCCTCATGTTTTTTATTTCCGTCTGGGTGCCCCGTCTCCCACTTGGTAATTTAGCCTTGATTTAGATTCATGTAAGTTTAATCTAAAACTCTTGTCAATAACCTATAATTATCCATTCTGACGTTCAGCTATGCTTAGGTTTTATAGAAATGTTTAGTCAACTATTAATTTGCGCAATTTGACAATATTGGGTATAATATAGTTGATTTGAAAACCTACCGTATGGAGGGTGTCTTTAAAAGACTATAATTAGCCAGACTAGCTCTGGATTGCCAGCTCAATACAAGCTGGTTTTTTATAACTACGCCTCAAGGACATTTTATTTACTAGATATTGACAAAATATTCATTATATGATACATTAATGTTAATTATTGTATCATAGAGTATAAATTATGAAACAACTACTTGAAAATTTAGTTAAGGAATGGTGGCAGCAACCCCTACCTACTACTATTTCTCGAAAACGAGATTTAAAAGAATTTGCAGATCTTGGAAATGTGCGCAAGGCTATATGTATTGTTGGATTTCGTCGTGTAGGTAAAACCTTTTCTCTTCTTAACCTTGCCAAACAATTAGGTCAAGAAAACTGTGTCTACATTAATTTTGAAGACGAACGCTTACCTAAAACTACCGAGGTTTTAACCACTCTTCTAGAAGTTCTGACAGAACTTAAGGGACAACAGCCATTTACGTTTCTTTTGGATGAAATACAAAATATTCCTAATTGGAGCGTGTGGGTTAGACGGGTTCTAGACACAACAGGGCACAAAATATTTTTATCCGGTTCCTCATCTAAACTTTCTTCACATGAGCTTCCTACCGAGCTTAGAGGTAGATCAATAAGTATCAAAATTAATCCATTAAGTTTTGAAGAATTCTTAAAGTTTAAAAACGTCGATATACATATTTTGCCCAAACCTGAAATATTAAATCTAACCAGAGAATACGTAACATATGGAGGATTTCCTGAAATAGTTTTAACGGAAGAGGGTAAAAAACCCCTTATTATGGACGAATATTTTCAAACCTTTATCTTACGTGATTTAATCGAGAGATATAAGATTAGAGATGAAGCAGCCTTACGTGGATTGATTAAGCTATTAGCAAATTCTTCACATTACACCATTTCCAAGTTGGCAAATTCCCTTAAATCCAGCGGTTTAAGTGTAGCGAAATCCACTGTTTCAAGATACATTGACTACCTACATAACAGTTATTTTATGCAGAGTTTGCAATTACATACTCCCAGTGTTAAGAATCGTTTGAAAGCGGAAAGAAAAGTATATTTGGTCGACTCATTTTTGCTTGCCAGATTAACAACCGAATTTACACAAAATTTAGGTAGACTTATGGAACAGGTTGTAGCAGAAACATTGTTTTCGCAGTTAGATGATAATCCTAATTCTAGTTTGTTCTATTGGAAAGATAATTTGAAACATGAAGTAGATTTTGTGGTAAGACAGCAAGAAGAGGTTGAAGAATTAATTCAAGCAAGTTGGATAAGTGACAGTTACAGTTTGCCAGATCGAGAAATGCGAAGCTTAATTAAGGCAAAAGCAGTTTTTGCTTGTAGCAATACAAAAATTGTAACTTGGGATTTAGAGGATGATAATTGTCTACCTTTATATAAATGGCTTTTGAAAACTAGTTAATTCTATGAAATTGTCTAAAAGACAACGCGATAAGCTTTGGGGCGAAGCAGGACCATATTCCGAAGCTTGGCTTACTATAGAGAAAAGAATTCTGGATGATTTCGTCAGCCGCGTTTTTATAAATGTTGAAGTCCACATAAATCCTTTTACATATGAAGTAATTAAAAAAAATCGTGACTTGTTCGCTAACGACGAGATGCTGCAACAGTTACTTGATCATAGTGAGTTTCAAGGACAATCATTTGGATATGTTTCTTGTGCTTTTCAGGGTGAATATATAAATGAAAATGTTATGAAAGAGGCAAAGAAGCATTTAGATTACGCAGAAAAAACCATCATAAAAATGCATAAATTTGTACTTCATAGTCTTAATACAAGTGGTACAAAAAGCAACTAAAAATACCCCTCAGCGGATCTTGCGGCACTGGCTGAGACGTTGATGTCTAGAGTTACATAATAATACCCTTATATGTTAAGATGCCGAAGCTTGATAAGTCTCCATTAGCTTGTTAAAATGGATTAGAAGATCATCAAGCAGGAGTTCAAAATAATTTGCGTCTCCCGCTCACTTCAATTCCTCATCGACCCAAATTTTCTCTACGGTTAAGTTTTAACTTCCTTTTCTTAAATTGGATGATATAATAGTTCTTAAGCCCGGGTGGCGAAACTGGCAGACGCGCAGTGTTCAGAACGCTGTTCCCGCAAGGGATTGGGAGTTCGAATCTCCCCTCGGGCACAGCCTAGAATTTGGAAACTAGAATCTAGAGCCTGGATTTTGTTATAATCCCTAGAATGCGGATATGCTGAAACTGGCAGACAGGCATGCTTGAGGTGCATGTGCTTTAAAAAGCGTGGAGGTTCGAGTCCTCTTATCCGCACATTTAAACTTCGGGGCACTTAGCTCAGTGGTAGAGCGCTGCGTTTACATCGCAGATGTCAGGGGTTCAAATCCCTTAGTGCCCACCACATTTTGTATAATATAATTGGGTGGCTCCCTTATTGGTCTAGGCCGACCTAGAGCATCCTTGATTAAGGTATACAGGGGGCGAAGCCTTAATCGTTTTATTTTTTAACCCATAGGGTGGTGCAATTGTCTGAAAAATTTGCTTGTGTTTCGATAAATTGTACTCTATAATAAAGACCAAGTGAAAAAGTGTAGTAAATGTGGCTTAATTAAGCAAATAAAGGATTTCTACAGGAGAAGAACGGGTCCAAGAGCTGATGAATATTATGAAAAATGCAAGGAATGCATGAAAAGTCGTGGAAGAAACTATTATCATCAACACCGAGAAAGACAATTGGATCTTGCAAAAACAAGGAAAGAAAGGTATATTTGTGAACGTAAGAAATTTCTGGAAGAAGTAAAAAATAAACCCTGTTTGGACTGCGGGAATAGCTACCCTGCATGGGTGATGGATTTTGATCATATAGATGGTAAAATAAAAATTGCAAATGTATCAAAATTAGCTTTCCGAAAATTAGTGAACTTTAAAAAATTAAAAGAAGAAATAGAGAAATGCGACTTAGTGTGTTCAAACTGTCACAGACAAAGAACATATAGTAGGCTGCATAAAATAATATCTGCTGAAGTTGCCAATGTGGTCAAGGCGCCGCTCTGAAGAAGCGGTTATTGGTGTTCGATTCACCACTTCAGCACATTTTCATTAAAACGAAAAGCTTATCCTGAGTGAAGTCGAAGAAATTTTGACCCTCAGCACAATTGCCTGTCACTTAGCTTTCTGCAGAATTAATACCGCGATTAAACTTGTCCCAAGAGTTACTAACCAACCCAAGAATATGATTAGTCCGAGGTGGTCAATTTTTTTTTCGATTTCACGCATTGATCTTCCAACTAAAACGTATCCGGTATTCAATCCTTTGTAATAATTCATGACGACCGCGCTTCTGATTCCAGCTCTCGGTTGCCATGTAAAGCGGGTTTCCCCATTATTTTTCGCGCTAGTAAATACTCCCGATGGAAGCATTAGTTCTTTGCCATCCAATACCGCCGAAGAACCGATTATATTCCCTTTAGCGTCGAAAATTACAATATAATTAGCGAGACTTTGGGAGACTTCTACTTTGATGGGCGGAATAAAAGCTAAAGGATTCTCACCTGTTGAGATTTGTCTGGCGACGTCCTCCGCGATCTGAATCTGTGGATCGTTGGCGCCAATTCTTAAATCTTGTTGAACGGCTAAGTAGATCAAGCCACTAAGTCCGGTGGCAACAATGGCAAGCGGAATCCAAACTTTCAAAGCATTTATAATCTGAGTTTTGGTTAAGCGAAGCATGAAATTATTATAGCAAATTAGTATCCTAAGTTTTGGTATTGATTGACTTGCGAGCTAAGGCTTTGCGATAGATTATTAAACATTGCAACTGATATCCAAAGCGTAATTATGGTTGAAAGAATGGTCAAGAAAATGGCGATTGCGCCGACTTTTTTTGTCTTCTGATTTTTGGAGAGAAGATATCTAATTCCCGGCCAAAGTCCAAGCGGAGGAAGGAAAATGCTCAAAAGGTAGACGCCTATTTGCTTAAGAATTGTTATTGGTGGCTCGCTGATTTTTTTGCCGCAGTTTGGACAAAAGTAATAAGTTTGGGAAAGCGGAAAATGGCAAAAAGGACAGATGGTTTGTTCCATATTTAAAGCATCTCTCAATTAAGTTGTCTAGTCAACTACCGTTCTTATGGTTATAAAAATCAGGTTTTGGTCATTGTTATTTCTGACGCTATGATTGCTCCCTTTTGGGACAGTGACGAAATCATCTTTTTCAACCGTAGTCCAGCTATCGCCCACCAGCATTTCTCCCTTACCCCCAAGGAATAAATAAAATTCTTCGCCGTCGGGATGCGCATGTATTTCGAGCTGTTTCCCTTTTTCGAGCCAAGCATAATTACAGGTTGCCAGTCTGCCTTTATTTCCCGTTGGTGTAATCAGCCTTTTTACGAAAGTTGTATTATCATGAGTTGTTTCCGTTGCAATGTCTTTGAGATTTTTCTGCATGCAATAATTATAGCAAGTGAAAATGGTTTTGTCTTTTAGTATAATGGTCGCATGGTTATTGACGATAAGATTTATGGAAGAGTAAAAATTACCTCAGCGGTATTAATAGAATTGATTCAATCACAGTCGATGCAACGCTTAAAAAAAATTGCCCAGCATGGATTGCCAAATGAATATTATCATCTTAAGGGTGGAAACCGTTTTGACCATTGTGTTGGAGTAATGCTTTTATTAAAACAGCTTGGAGCAACCGAGGAAGAACAAGTCGCGGGACTTTTGCATGATGTTTCCCATACCGCTTTTTCCCATGTTATTGATTGGGTCGTCGGGACGGGGAAAACGGAAGATTATCAAGATGAACATCACGCGGAAATTATCAATTGTCAGGAACTCTCTCAAATTTTAACAAAATACAAAATCAATGTTCGAAAAATCGCTAACTACCATCATTATTTTCCCCTTTTGGAAAAAGACATTCCCGATCTTTGTGCCGACCGCATCGATTATTCCTTACGGGAATTTTCTCTTCCGATTGCGAAACGGTGTTTGAAAGCATTAATAGTTCAAGATAACAAAATAGTATTCAACGATCAAAAGAACGCTTTAGAGTTTGCCCAGAGCTATCTGAAAAGACAAATGGCGCACTGGGGTGGGTTTGAAGCGGTTTTCCGTTACGCGATTCTGGCCAAAGCTTTGAAAAGGGCTTTAGAAAATAATATTATTTCAATGAATGACTTCCTGAAGGACGATGCCTACATAATAGATAAATTAAAAAAGTCAAAAGACAAAGACATTGAAAAGATATTGAAAATTCTTAGGCATAAATCCTTAACGAAATTAGCAAAAAGTAAAACCATTGCTCACAAAAAATTCAGATACGTTGATCCCCTATTTTTGAAAAACGGAGTTTTAGTTAGATTGAGCAAGGTTGACAAAAAATTCAAAACGGAATTGAAAGTAGCCCAGAAAGAAAATAGTAAGGGAATTATTCTACCTCTTCTGGCAGCTTAGCGGGCAAAGATGATTAAAGAAGCTAAAGCAACGAGGGTAATGATTGAAAAAATAATTAAAGTGTAGGTTAACAAAGACAAGGCTTCTTTTTTCTTCCCGTCGACATAAAGCTGGGCCGGTTTGCCAAAAATTAGAAATCCGGTCAGCGCGGCAGAAAAGACCAGTAGCATTAAGAGGGCGATTGGCGCTAAGAAGCTATTTCTCCCAAACTTAGCAAGTGTTCCATAGTATAAAAAAAGTGAAACAGCAACGATGTAAATTCCGGTGGCAAGGGAATTAATAATTGCAGATCTCCAAATCTTATTCATAATTCTATTGTAGCAGATAATTCCAAATTATCTGCTAATCCTATCCGTAATTTTGCCCCAGGTGGCATCTTCAATTTTCCTTATTGGATTCAAGACTCTGTCGGCCTGCCCATGTCCGATTAACGTGTTCATTGCAATACACCATGGCGCCAAAACAAAAGGAGCCGCCGTTATGTTTTTAACGATGAACGGAAGATTGCCGGTGACTAAGGCGCCTATATTTACGAGGTTAAATGGTCCAATGTAATTAATTGCGTGTTCGGCTATTGCAGACAGAGTGGGTTTTCCGGTGATTGCTTGTGCGATACATCCGACAGCTGAAATATCGCACCCTTTTTTACTTAGTGAATACCTGGCGGCTATAACACTTATGCCGGTCAATGCTGTAGCTACCGCTAATTTAGGATCTGTAATATCGATTCCCGTATTGAGATTGATAGCAATTAAAGCTTGCGCGACGGGTAAAATAAAGATAGAGGCAATATCAATAGAGACGGCAAGAGTGGATCCTTCGGGATTAAACCTTTGGCGCACGTGATGGAAATATGCTCGGTGTCTAATTTTTTGTCGCGCCTCAGAAAAGATTTCAACCGGTTGAAATCTTCGTCTTGTGGGAGCAAATGAATCAGTAATGGACAATTCGGTAAGAGGCATAGGTTCCGCTTCGGATAGGCTCCAATCTAGGCTTCTTCCGGCCGATAATCTTCCATTGAACAAAACCCCCACAGGTTGCATCTCGGATTCTCTTTCTAGCGAAGACATATTTGGGGATTATAGCATCTAGCTACATTTTTAGAAAGTGAAGGTAAATCTTAAATTAATATTAAAACTCTGATATAATTAGCGTATTGCGGGATCGTATAATGGTAGTACAGCGGACTTTGGATCCGTTTATCATGGTTCGAATCCATGTCCCGCAGCAAACGTAGATTTTGAGGGTACAATTGTGTTAATTGGCTTGCTACATCAAGCTTTTCGGAGGGTTCGAACTTAGCCACTAATTGATCGGTCTCTTTCTTGGCTCCTTTAATGGAAATAAATGGTTTTATCACGCTAAGACTGACTAATTTGTCTTTTAGGATAAAATTCGAACCGACTGCGGCCAGTATCTCTTTTTTCTCTTGCAATGTCTTTGCATTTTTAAAGTGTACTCGAGCATAACAAGCGAAGTTAAAAGTGCTAATTGATAACTCAAGCCACTTGCTTACTCTTTCTCCGACATTTTTCTTCTTATCTTCCAACTCTTTTTTCTTTTTCTTAAGTCCTTTCATTTGCTCTTCAAAATCCTTATCTGAAAGCAATGATCCATCGGTGTTCATGGAGGAAATCTTAAGCTTAACAAGATTATTTATTTCTTGAACACAATCGCTATATGCCTCATCAACGCTTTTATTAACTACGATCTGTTCCACCGCTTCTTTATCCTGTAATTCATTAAGATATTTAATTGCCCACTCTTTAAATGATTCCGGTATTTCTATTTGAGACAGTAATAGGTCAATTTGCTTTTCAAGTTCCGTTAACTCTATCCACTTTTGGCTACATTTCTTTATTCTTTTAGTACAATGATAGTAAGTATAGTGTGAGCCGAATCTGTTTATTTTTTCCTCTGCGGTTACCATTGCGCCGCACTCCCCACATCTAACCATTCCTGTAAAAGCGAAGTCTCTTGTTTTTGGTCTTTGCTTTCCTTTTGTACCTAAAATTGCCTGGGCCCGATCATATTCTTCTATGGTAACCATTCTTTCATGTCTTCCGACACACCATTTTCCGCCATATTGAAACTCACCGTAGTAAAAGGGGTTCGTAAATATCTTGTATAACGTTGATCGTGCTAATTCTTCGCCACCGACTTTTTTGTGCTTGGTTGTTCTGTAACCCCAATCGTCATTCATGATCTTAAGTATTTGTGGAACTGTATAATTACCTGTTAAGAATAAATCCCACGCTTTTCTTATAAGCGGAAAGCGTATATCGTCAATAATTATTTTTCTGTTTCCGTGCTCTTCTGTTTTATCGTTTAAATAACCCTCTGGAGCGCGCCCCGGTCTCCAACCGTTATTAATTTTAGTTTGTAGCCCTCTTTTAACGTTCTTCGATAAATCTCGAAGATATTGGTTTGCCTGCCCAAATTCTATGTTAAGAAGAAGCACATTATCCTGCGACAGATACAGCCTGTGAGGCGTTACAATAGCCTTGAGAAGCTCTTTTTGCAATAACCAGCTCAATGAGCCTGAGTCAACTGGATTACGAGAGCATCGAGATAAATCCCATACGATTATTCCTTGTATTTTACCTTGTTCAATTCGTTGAATTTCTTCATCAAATATTGGTCTTCCTGGCTGCTTTGCGGACATAGATTCCTCAACCATTCGCTCGACATTAAGGTTATTTTCTTTTGCTAAGCTAAGAAGCACTCCCCT
>DATKGY010000024.1:0-9986 GCA_035510535.1 Patescibacteria group bacterium | reverse complement strand
GGAGCAATTCTTTCCAACAAATTAACTCTTCAAGACAGTAAAGATATTCAGAGAAGATTAATTTCCACCGGAAAAGTAACTCCGGAAATAAGAGAAGTGGAAACAATAAAATACAAAAACATTAAAGATAAAGGAGCTTTTGTGCTTGGCGTTTCATCTGAATATCCAGAAGTTGTTCAAGTTCTCAAAATGGAACAGGGAAACTTTTTTACCGCCGGACAAGAATCATCAGGAGCAAACGTTGCAGTAATTGGACAAACTGTTAAAAGTAAATTTTTCAATAACGTTAATCCTTTGGGAAAAAGAATATTCCTGGGTACTAAACTCTATACTATAGTGGGGGTTTATGGCAAACTTGGATCTGTTGCGGGAATTGATGAAGACAATGCCGCCTTTATCTCGGCTGAGGCTGCCAGCACTCAATACGGAGCAACTTCGGTAGGAAGAATTGATGTGGCGGCAAACAGTCCCGAACTTCTGCCGCTTGTTATTAGACAAATAAATGAGACATTGTTAAAAAAATTAACAACCGATGATTTTTCGGTTGAAACCGCGGACTCTCTGGAATCTACTATTTCCAGCATTACTAATGTGCTGTCGCTTGCCTTGGGGGGAATTGCCGGAATTTCTTTGCTTGTCGGCGGTATCGGAGTTGCCAACATCATGCTTGTCTCCGTCACGGAAAGGACCAAGGAAATTGGTTTAAGAAAAGCGCTCGGTGCAAAAAGAAATGACATTCTTAAACAATTCTTAATTGAGGCCGTCATGCTTTCGGTTACAGGAGGAGTGGTAGGAATAGCTTTGGGCATGTTAGTGTCCATTGTGATCGCCATTTTGCTTGTTTCAACCGTCACTTTATGGTCGGTTGTTTTAGCTTTTGGGTTTTCGGTCGCAGTTGGTATAATCTTTGGTATGGCTCCGGCGATTAGAGCCTCTAAGCTTAGCCCGATTGACGCATTACGCTATGAATAAAACGATCTCTCTACTTAAGTTTTTGATCGGCTGGCCGTTGGCGATTGTGGCCATAATTTTTTTAATTAGGCTGTTTTTGCCGCAATTTATTTTTATTCAAGCCAGAATATTTAACGCTAATATTCCATTGTTAATTTTATCGGTAATTTTATTTCTCGTCTATTATTTTTTGCGCTGCTATTTATGGAAAGCTATTCTACAGTTTAAAGGGCATCGGATGCCTTTAATGCAAACCGCCTACCTTTGGGAAATCTCCGAATTTAAACGCTATATGCCGGGGAACATTTGGTCTTTTTTAAGCCGGGTTTCTTTATTTGAAAATGAAGGAGTTGAAAAAAAATTGGTCGGCCTGGCTCTTCTGGATGAAATTCAGCTAATCATTATTTCCTGCGCTCTCATTTCCATTTTTTGTCTTCCATTGATATTAAGCTCCGGTGAATCCGTACAACTACTAAGACAAATGCAAATTATTATTTTAGGATCAGCTGCTGTAATCATTATTTATTCGCTGGTCGTGGCTTTTCTTTTCCAAAAGCGGGGACTTGGAAATTTTCGCGCTAATCTTTTCTTGCCGGGATATTCTTTGCGGCAAAAAATAATTCTAACCCTTATCTCAACCGTTGCCTTTTTTATCTTTGGCCTCGCTACTTTAGTAGCTTGTCTTTCTGTGTTTACTTTTGAACCCAAACTATTTCTTGAGCTTTCCGCTTTTTTTACTTTTGCGCTTCTTGCCGGCTACTTGTCTTTTATAACACCCATGGGGTTGGGCGTTCGCGAAGGGATTATTATATTAGGACTTACTAAGCTTACTTCAATCGCGACTGCCGGATTTCTAAGTATATTCTCAAGAATTGTTTTGATAATTTCAGAGCTTACTTTTCTAGCAATAGTATTAGGGTTTGAAATCTCTACCAAGATTAAAAACAAATGATAAATTTTATCCAAAAACACAAATATGCAATAGCACTAGGCGTTTTTATCCTGATCTACATTGCCTATTTCACGCTAGCGAGCTTCCTTCGTTATAATAATTTTTTTACCGGCCGGTTTGACTTGGGTAACATGGACCAAACCATCTGGAATACGATTCATGACCGGATTTTTCAGATTACCGATCCCAACGGAACAGCCAATATCTCGCGTTTAGCCTTTCATGCCGATTTTATTTTAATTCTTATTTCGCCTTTATATTTGATTTGGTCAAACCCGCAGATGCTGCTACTTTTACAAACTGTTGTTTTGGGGCTCGGTGCAGTTTTTGTTTTTTTAATTGCTGATTATCTTTTACGTAATAAAAATTTGGCTTTAACTTTTTCCGCTATTTACCTTTTGAATCCTTCGTTACAATTTACCAATCTTTATGATTTCCATGCCATAGTTTTAGGCACAACGCTTCTTTTGGCTACCTTTTATTTCTTTTTGAAAAAAAACTATTTACTTTTTTTACTGTTTGCAATTTTATCCGGATTGACGAAAGAGGAAGTTTGGGCAATAACCGCGCTTTTTGGCTTAGCAATAATTGCTCGTACAATTTTTGAGAAAAAATTTCGTCTAAACTTTTCCGAAAAACAGCTTTTGGAAATAGGTTTTGGATTAGTCGTTTTCTTATCATCAACTCTTATCTGCTATCTACTGATTTGGGTAATTATCCCATATGTTAAAGGTAGCGGACATTTTGCCTTAGCTTATTATTCAGATTTTGGCGGAACCGCCTCCAGCATTTCCAAAAATATTTTATTTTCCCCGATAAAAACTATTTCAATCATATTACAACCACAAAAAGTACAATATCTAGTTGAACTCTTACTGCCTTTTGGATTAATGTCTTTACTGGCTCCTTTTTATTTAATTTTCGCCGCTCCAGACTTAGTCATTAATTTATTGAGTGGTAACGCTCAATTGCATCAAATCTATTATCAATACACAGCGGCAATAACGCCTTTTTTGGCCGTATCGGCTATTTACGCTGTCTTAATTTTGAAGAAAAAGCTTCCGAAAATTAATAACCGTTTGATAATTACTTACCTCGTCGGATTCGCTTTAATCTCCGCCTATCTTTATGGACCACTGCCGGGAACTATTCACGCAAACGTTGCCATGTTTAAAGACCAGCTCTCAAACAGACAAATTATCGATGATTTTCTTTCCCAAATTCCGACCCGCTACAGCATTGCCGCCAGCAATAATCTCGGCTCGCACTTATCGCACCGCAGAAATATCTACACTATTCCGGTTGGCATCGGACAAGCCGATGTGATCCTCTTCTTATTGAACGATAATTTTGCCCAACCATCCTTGACAACTCAAAAAGCAATGGTTAAACAAATGTCCAACGATAAAAATTACATTCAGGTTTATGAAAACGGAGACTTTGTCGCTTTTGAAAAAAGGAGCTTATATACCCAAGCCGCTCCTAAGCCAAAGAAGGGACAGGTCTCTCTTTTCCCTTATTCAATCACGGCTTTATCAAATAGGAATTATCAAAAAAGCGACATATCCATAGAAAGGGAAGTAACTTCAGCCGGTAATTTTAAGAGTTACATAATTTCTTATTTATCGGATGGACTTAAAGAATATTCGTTGATGAATATTCCGACTTCTGAAATGCCAATCGGAGGATATTCGGTCGTAATTATTAATCATGGGTTTGTCGAACCGAAAAGTTACAGCACGATAGATTCCTATAAAAGTATTACCGACTATTTTTCCACAAAAGGCTATCTTGTTCTAAAACCCGATTATCGCGGAAATGGAAATTCCGAAACGGGAGACACCGTCCTAATGCGTTTTGCCTATCCAGTTGATGTTCTAAATTTAATCGAATCCTTAAAAAATATTCCTCAAGCTAATCCAAATCAGATTTATTTATATGGACATTCTATGGGCGGAGAGATTACCCTCAAAGTACTGGAAATCGCCGGCAAACACCCGGAAATTTTGGCTAGAATAAGAGCAGCTGTTGTTTGGGCACCGGTGACTGATCTCGTCGATTGGTTTAGCAGTTCCCATGTCCCATGGTTACAGGAAACAAAAAATGACAAAGACTACTATGCAGAGACGTTTAAAGTTATGGGTACTCCTGAAAAAAATCCCCTACTTTGGCAAAGCGTTTCGCCAATTAATTATCTTTCGGATATTCAAACGCCAATTCAAATTAATCACGGACTTATTGATAGTACTGTTTCGTACCGAACTTCAATTGAATTATATGATAATCTAATCAGCCTAAATAAAACAGCCGATCTCTTAACGTATCCTGGGAACGATCATAACTTAACCCAATCATGGGATAAAGCAGCAGTAAATGCTTTAAGTTTTTTTAAATCGTACTAATCAGTTATTTGCAAAAAACAAATGCAAGTCCTACGATAAAGTCATGGTCAACATTCTAAAGGCTAACGGAATTAAAGAACCGTTTAGTGAAGAGAAATTAAGATATTCTATAGAAAGAGCCGGCATTCCTCTTAATTTGCGAGATAAAGTGCTTTCACATGTACAATCAAAACTTTATGAAAACATTCCCTCACAAGAAGTCTATCGGCACGTGACTGAATTTTTGCAAACCGCACCTCATCCCGCTGCAGCCAAATACAGATTAAAACAAGCGCTGATGGAATTGGGACCAACCGGCTATCCGTTTGAAGATTTTGTCACGGAGATTTTAAAGTCAATCGGGTATTCAACTCAAACACGGAAAGTGCTGATGGGCAAGTGTGTCAGTCATGAAATTGACGTCATTGCCCAAAAAGACAATGCGAAGATAATGGTTGAAGCAAAATACCATAACGCGCCGGGAATCCATACCGATGTCCACGTTTCGCTGTACACTAAAGCCAGATTTGACGATTTAAAAGAAAAATATCAGTTCACCCAACCTTGGCTTTTTACCAATACGAAAATTACTCCCGACGCTTTAGCTTACGCGCTTTGTGTTGGGATGGGCGTTACTAGCTGGAGCTATCCGCAAAATGAAAGTCTCCGGGATTTAGTGGAAAGACATCAACTCTATCCGATTACACTTTTGTCATCTTTATCCGAACCGCAAAAACAAACCTTGTTGGATAACCATATTGTTTTAGTCGGTGAAATTCTACACAGTGAAAATAGTTTAGACCTTTTGGGACTTCAAAATGATAAAAAGCAAACCATTATCGATGAAGCTAAATCAATTTCGGGTTAAATTCTGCGGTGAGTTTTTGCCGTTCGTAACGGTCGGCCATAAAACCATTCGGAACAGTTGTTAGCTTGTCGGCATTGAGTAAAAATCCTCTTCGAATGGTATGGTCGCCGAATTTTTCATTGAGCATATCGACTGTCTGAACAATTTTTTTCCTCTTTACGTCAAAATCAAATAAAGACGCTTGCAAATAAGACGATTCCTCCAAACTTCCTACCCAAACACTAATTCTTCTAATGTAATCATTCTCGCCAAAATAAAATCCATTTTCATCTAGAATTTTTTGGCAGAGGCTAAACATTTCCTGCCCGCTGTCAAAATATTCATTGGTGGTTTTGCGGCCGTGCACATTTCTACTGCCGCCCAAATAAATCCCGGCTGTCCTGGCTTTTTTACTAAGCTTTCTTAACTTAAACACTACCTCTTCGCAAAGCTCGTAAACGTTTTGCATTACCACTCGTTGATCATATTGATTTTGCGGCAGACAATAATTCCGACCGACCGATTTTGTTTCCGCAGGAAAATAGTAGGGGACAACTACCGAATCATCAACTCCGTTACCAAGATTTTTTAAAAAGTGCCCCTCCGCGTCCTTAAATTCCTTAAGTAGAACATCCAACGGTGCTTTGTGAAGCTCCAGCGGCGTATAAATCCGCAGTCGCCTAAGCCTTTCTTCAATCCTTCTGCCAATGCCGCAAAAATCGGTGAGCTTTACTTCTGCATAGACTTGCCAAATGTTCTCCGGCGTTATTTCTAAAAGTCCGTTTGGTTTATTAATACCTGACGCCAATTTCGCTAAAAGCTTATTATGAGAAATGCCAACCGAAACAGTGACACATTCACCGATTTCATTTTTAATCCGCTCTCTAATTTTATTAATGAGCTGATACTTGCCTCCAAATAGATTTTGCGTTGAAGTGACATCCATGAACACTTCGTCCAAGGAAAAAAGCTCGACATACGGGGAAAAATCCTTGCAGATATCCAAAAACTTTTGGGTTATTTCCCAATACTTGGCAAAATGGGCCGGAACGAAAATCATACTTGGCACAATTCTTAACGCTTCAAAAGTCCGGCTGGGAGATTTAACTCCCATTTTTTTGGCTTCGCGGCTAGCGGCGATAATGCAAGTCCGTCCGTTTTGCGCCGTCACACCGATCGGTTTCCCGCGAAGTTTGGGATTGAACTGCTGCTCAACGCTGGCAAAAAAAGAGTCAAAATCAACGTGCAGAATGGTTTTCATAAAGTTATAACAAAAGCCAAAAAATATATGTCTTGAGGATTCTCTTTAAAATTATTAAGGGCAGCATACAACCAGTTTATGAGAATTTTATACGAAAGTAAATAGAACAAAATACGGCAATCGCAGTCAGAATAGAATCTACAATCCGTAGGAGGCGAGAGAACCGTTGCCGATGCGGGTACGGTGCAAAGTCATAATAAAACTATCGCATTGGTATTGTCCGGGAATTTCGGTAAATGCTCCTATGTAACCTTTTTGCTGCAGAGTTTGAATGGAGTTATTGTTAAACGAGCCATACGGATAGGTGAAGACATTAATAGTTTGCCCGGTATGGTCCTGGATTTGCCCTTGGGCAACATCGATTTCGGATTCAATTTTGCTTTGCGGACCATTGGAAATCGCGTAATGCGACCAGGTGTGATTGGTAAAATAAATTAAGCCGCTGCCCTTCATCTGGTTAACCTGATCCCAGGTGAGCATGTCAGGATTTCCGCCGACCAAGCCCGATGCCAGCATTAAGTTAGCCTTAATACCGTATTTTTGCAAAACCGGCAAAGCGTAAATGTCATTATCGGCGTAACCATCATCCATTGTTACCACCACCGGTTTTCCGGGCAGTTGCGAATGGGTTAAAAGTGCATTGATAAGTTCGCTTGCCCAAACCGGCGTGTAGCCGCTACTTGCAAGATAGGCCATTTGCTGGTCAAAAACGCCGCTATCAACGGTTAAGGAAGTTTGGCCAAGTTCTTTAGCCACCGACTCCGGTTGGATGTGATGATACATCAAAACCGGAACATGCAAGCAAAAACCCGTTAGCGGAATGGGCGTAGGCGTAATAGTGATATCTGGATACGGACTAATTAGCGGCGTGTAACGAAGCGGAGAAAAAAATGTCTTCGCTCTGAAAGAAAGGTCAGCTGATTTAGATGACGCTACCCGATTTGAACTAATTACTATTGAAAATACGCCGAGTAAAATTAAAGCCAGCAGCCCTAAGGAAATAAGTTTTGACCACGGGTTATTTTGCTGCCGACGGACTTTTGTTTTTCTTTTGACCGCCATTTTTAAATTATAGCTTAAATGCCCGTTTGCTTCAAACCTGTGGTATAATAAAAGCACAGCTCCTCAAAAAGCTGTTTTTTATTATGAACCTGGACGAATTTACATCTGACAAAATTAGAAATGTGGCGGTCATCGCGCATGTTGATCACGGCAAAACTACTTTGGTTGATTTTATGCTAAAGCAATCGCACACTTTTCGGGCGAATGAAGCGGAAATGCAGCAAACCACTATTCTTGACTCCAATCCTTTGGAAAGGGAGCGGGGGATTACAATTCTAGCCAAAAACACCGCCATCTATTATAAGGGCTACAAAATAAATATTATTGATACTCCCGGCCACGCGGATTTTTCCGGCGAAGTCGAAAGAACTTTAAATATGGCCGACGGCGCGCTGTTGATAATTGACGCTCAAGAGGGACCAATGCCGCAAACTAAATTTGTGCTGCGAAAAGCTTTGGAGTTGGGACTAAAAATAATCGTCGTTATTAATAAGATTGATAAACAACTGGCTAATGTGCAAAAAACGCTAAACGATACCAACGATTTATTTTTGGAACTGGCAACCCACCACGACCAACTGGAATTTCCTATTTTTTACGCCATTGGTCGGGAAGGAAAAGTCGCCGCGTCTTTAGAAGAATTGAAAACAAGCGAAAATTTAGAACCAATTTTAAACGAAATTATTGAATTTATTCCTGCTCCCAAAGTCGAAGAGGGCAATTTCCAAATGTTGGTTTCCAACCTTGATTACAACGTCCATAAGGGTAAACATGCTATCGGCAGAATCAGCAGGGGAAATCTTCAGCAAGGACAAAACCTCGTATTAATTAATGCCGTGGGGAAAATAATTTTCGGAAGAGCGGAAAGCATCCGCTTAAGTCACGGCCTAAAAAAAATTGAAGTGGAAAAAGCCTCTGCCGGAGATATTGTTGATATAACCGGCTTTTCAAATGTTACCATCGGAGATACAATCGCTGATTCGGCAAACCCCGAGCCTCTACCGAGAATCCATCTTGAAGAACCAACTATTAAGATCGCCATTTCCGCCAACACTTCTCCATTTGCCGGCAGGGAAGGAAAATTTACCAACTCGCGGCAGATTTTGGAAAGATTGGTTAAGGAGCTGGAAACAAACATCAGTCTGAAATTGGAAAAAGAAGGAGACAAAATGGTTGTCTCCGGACGCGGAGAATTGCATTTGGCCATTCTGATTGAAACTTTAAGACGCGAAGGCTATGAATTTCAAGTTGAAAAACCGCAAGTCATTACCAAAATCGTTAACGGACAAATCATGGAACCAATTGAAATTGCGATGATTGACGTACCCGACCAGTTTTTGGGAATTATTACCGCCGAAATGGGAACCCGCAAAGGCGAGATGATTAATATGCTCTCCGACGGCAAAGGTAACACTAAGTTTGAATATAAAATCCCGTCCAAAAATTTATTTGGCATCAGAAATGATTTGCTGACCAACACTAAAGGAACCGCAATTGTGAACATGCTTTTCTTGGATTACGAACCAATGTCGCCAACCGTCTCACAGGTTCGAAACGGGGTCTTAATTGCGTCTGAAAACGGTTCGGCTTTGAAATACGGTTTGAATAACGCACAAGGTCGGGGAATTACTTTTATTGAGCCAGGAGCACAAGTCTACGAGGGAATGATTATCGGTGAAAACACTAGGCAGGACGATATTGAAATAAATGTTACCAAAGAGAAAAAACAAACTAACATGCGCGCTTCTACTTCAGATGTAACCATTGGAACTTTGACCCCGCCGGTGGCAATGAGCCTTGAGGAATGCATTGACTTTTTGGAAGACGACGAGCTTTTGGAAGTTACTCCAAAAAGTTTGAGACTGCGAAAGAAATTATTAACCAACTTAGAACGAGTCAGGCAGAGAAGAACTTCATAGGGTTTTGAGAACTTCGGGAAGAGTTGATAAATCAGGTATTACAAAATCTGCTCCCAGTTCCAACAATTTCCCTTTGGAAAGAGTGCCCGATCTTGCGACGCTTCTCATCTCCAATTGTTTTGGGTTCTCAACATCGACTAAAGTGTCACCAACATAAACTGTTTCTTTAATAAAAGTTTCAAAATCAACACCAAAGTATTTAGCAACATCCCGAAAATGTGGTTCACCCTTTTTAAATTCCGGTTGATCCGGCCTAATCCCGACATAATAATCAACGTATTGCATTAAACCGGTTCTCTCTAAGTCTTCTTTTGTGATAATCTCCTGCTGCCCCGAAGAAACAAAGACAATGTATCCTTTTTCTTTTAATTTCTTTAGAGTAGTTAAAACTTCGGGGAAAGCATTGCCCTTAAAATTTTCTCCCAAATGATAAGCAAGTTCTTCTGCTTGCTTAAAAACTTCCGATTGAGAAAGGTCGAGGTGATGTTTTTGCAAAAGAGTTGATAATTGGAGAGATGTCGGACCTTCGATAAGCTCCATAAAAACATTTTCAGCGTCTTCTTTATCAATCCCAAATTTAAGATTTACTAATTTACCCCATTCTTTTTTGTAA
>DATKGY010000023.1:0-26789 GCA_035510535.1 Patescibacteria group bacterium | reverse complement strand
TATCCATTTTTATTTCAATTAGTTTTTAACCGCGGAATAAATCTTAAGCAGACGACCGATAACCGGATTAATATTCTCCTTTTGGGAATTGGCGGCGGCAGTCATGAAGGACCTAACTTAACCGATACGATTATTCTTGCCAGTTTAGATCCTAAGGCTAATAAAGTTACTCTAGTTTCAATCCCTAGGGATTTGTGGTTCCCAGACATAAACCAGAAAATTAACGCCGCTTATCAAATCGGTTTGTCTTCGAAAAAACCGGGGGGAGGACTGATACGAGCTAAGGCGGCAGTGGGCAAGATAACAGGACAAAATATCGATTACGCGGTAAGATTGGATTTTTCAGGATTTGTAAAGGCTGTAGATGAGTTGGGAGGGCTGGACATTAACGTTGATAATACATTCGATGATTATCAATATCCTATTGACGGGAAAGAAAATGACACTTGCGGACATACCCAGGAAGAGCTTCAATCGCTTGCCACCGATTCTGCCGAGCAAGCTGTGAATGACTTCCAGTGTCGATATATGCATATCCATTTTGATAAAGGGATGCAGCATATGAATGGAGAAATGGCTCTTGAGTTTGTTAGATCGAGACATGGAACAAGTGGCGAAGATAGCGATTTCGCCAGAAGCAAGAGGCAAGAAAAAGTTATCAGCGCTTTTAAGAATAAAGTTTTATCGGCGCAGACACTGGTTAACCCGGGCAAGCTAATCAGTTTGTATAACATTCTTTCGGGCAGTATAGATACGGATATTAACATGCAGACGGAACTCGATGATTTTATTAGATTGGCTGAGCAAATGCGCGGCGCAAAACTTCAGAGCGTTGTAATAGATACGGGAGACGAGACTTTGCAAAGGGCAGGATTACTTAATGAGTCAATGGTTCAAGCAGATTACGGCAATACATCGGCTTTGTTGCCGCGGGTGGGAAATGGTAATTTCTCCGAAATCCAAAAATATGTCGCCTGCGAAATTAGCAAAGGGAATTGCGTCGTATCCCCAAAGCCTTAGGGGCTAATTTTATAAAGTCTTGAAGTGCCGCTTTCAAAAACGACCTTCCCGAGTTTCTTAAATTTATCTTCATTAAGATTTATGTATTTTTGTTTTTCCAATCCGCCAATAAAAACATAGGAAACATTATATTTTTTGAGTAGGTTTTTAGT
The DNA here is from genome assembly GCA_035510535.1 of Patescibacteria group bacterium. GTDB lineage: Bacteria > Patescibacteriota > Microgenomatia > Levybacterales > UBA12049 > DATKGX01. The sequence continues at coordinate 25,617 of DATKGY010000023.1, read as the reverse complement.
CAGAGAAAGATTACTGGTCTCGTAAATAGTTCTGACGTCAGCAATTCTTAAAGCGACGATATTATAATCATTTCTCCAAAACCATTCATGAACGGTCCAGCCAATAACTGTTGGCAGGCCCGTATTCACCGATAACCTTTCATAATCAGTATACGAGTCTCCTTGCGCTTCCAACATTGTCGGTTGACCTTTGATGTTTTTGTTGATCCATAGAATCGCGTCATAATCGTTGGGATATAACTGTTTAAGATAATTTATACCATTCAATCCATAGTATTTGTTTAAACCGTTGTAGTAGGAATTAATCGCAAAAATCGGATAAATTGATATCAAAGAGAAAATGCACAGAGCAAAAAATAGATAGAAGAAAATAACTAACTTTTTTATTACGCTTTTCTTTATAAATGTTTTTATTTCTCCGGATAACCTTATGATGATATAGCCGGAAGACAAAGATAAGATAATGAAAACCTGATAGGCAATTTTAAACATAGTGTTGGCTCGGGGATAAGTTACAAAAATGTCTTTAAAATAAACAGTTTCAGGAATAAATATTAAAATTGTCCCTACCAATAGAAGAAGTAAAACGAATTGGTCTCCGAAATTAAACTTCACGTCATTTTTTACCTTCCTAATAAATATTAAGAATGAAATAGCCCAAAAATAAAAAAATCCATAAAGAATTGTTAATTCCCAAAGGGAAGAACGTTGACATTGGTTCTCAAAAATTAAAGGGCCAATATTTTTTCCAACGAGAAATTGAGGGGGGCACAGAATAGCCAATCCGGAAACTGGCGGTTTATAAAATAAATTAAAGGGTAAGGTAAAAATGAAAAGAGAAATTCCTAAAACCAGCATTGGCTTCAGAAAGCTTGGTAAGCTCTTTTTTTTAAGAGCAAGAATTCCAATCAAGACAACTATAAGTAAGAAGTAGATAAGTCCGTCCCAAGCGTTAGTCATGTACATTATTGCTAAAAGAAGACCAAATAGTAGCAGATAAATCGAGAAAAAGTTGAAATTTAATAAGTCATGTTTTAACTCTTTATATTTAAATTTAAGAAATAGAGAAAATGTCAGTGCTATTGCCAGAAGCGTAAAAGGCGTATCCAAGAGATGACCGTGTAAATCCGAAAGAGCCAAGGCATAGGAAGGAAATTCATGGATCGCGTGATAGATAAAGCGGGTGGCGCTCGGATACCAATAGGCGTTTGGGAAAGTTCGAGGAGAAAATGCCAGTTGCCAAAACGGAATTGGAATATCGCCTTTGTACGGAACAAAAAATGCATAAATTGTTTGCAGGTTTCCCGAGAGAGTTACTAAAAAAGCTGTCAGCAACGAACCCAACAATGATTTTTTAAGACTCAGCTTTTTTATTTGTTGGAGTAAGTTTAGCCCTATCGAAAAACTCTGGGTAAAGATAAAGGAAAAAACACTGGCAATCATCAGGTTATACGTGATAGCGGAATTAATACCGGAAATTTTGGTTAAGATAGCCGTAACTAAGTGACCAAAATAATAATAATTAATAGTAGAATTAGCAAACCACATATCCTTCGGGGGAAAATAATCGCTTCTTAAAATTGAGTTGACAAATCCAAAATCCATAAACTTTTCAATGTTATGGATGTCCGGTTGATGTGCTCTGATAAAAGACCAAAACAGTAAAAGAAGTAAAAACAGAAGCTCTTCAAGAATAAACAGTTTCCATTTACTGCGAAACACAGCCATAAAGTTTTTTATCAATAAGTTCTTATTCAGTTTATTTAGAAGTAGAAACAACAATAAAAAAAAGACCAAAATAAACAGAGAGTTTAGTCTCGAAAACGCCACAAGCTTAACGGTAGCCAGTAGAAAAATTGAATATGAAATAAGAGAAATTCCCAGTATCTTGGAAAAAATATACCCCCCGTCATAGAATTTGGAGAACACGGCTGACGTTAGAGGTAAAAATATTGAACCGATTGCAAATAGCATTACCCACCATTGCAAAACATTTATTAAGTCCTGGCCAATCATACTGGTATTTTTAGCACAAATAACGCCTTCTTAACAAGGCTTAGATTTTATACAACGTATATTGTCCGAGATGATAGATTATCAGGAAAACTTTGTCAAAAGTTTGCTTATTGGCCTTAAAATCAACAATTGTCTGATTGTCAAGTAAAACGTAGTGAATGTTAAACTCTTTTAGAAGCGGATTATCCTCCGATGGGAAAGCATAAAAATGGCTTACTTCTTCTTCCCGCTTGGTATAATTTATTCCCCTGCTCCAAAGCCATCCGGGATATCCCACCAATACCGGTCTTCCCGCTAACGCATCAACAGGATTTCGATGGTCTGTCCCGGTAAGTATTAACTCATTTTGCGGAATAGTTGCTCTGATGTAATTTGCCATGTCTCTAGCATCTAGGGCAAAAATTACCGGAAGCGTATCTGACGTCATGGCCAGTCGTGGGATCATGTCAATTACTCCGGAAAACAAAGCCAGCGTAACAAAAAGCATTGCAATTAAAATGCCAACAGTTTTCATTCTGGAATAGATATTTTTGATAACCAATAAGATTAAAGGAATTGCCAAAAATTGAAAGTAAACAAGTAGTTTATTGTCGTCAAAATCCCATGGCTGGAACTTAATAATTTGAACGATTAAAAAAAGCATTAGGCCGGAAAGGGCAAAGGAAAACACGATTAAAGAATTGGTTTTTGTAATGATATTTCTTTTCAAGCAAATTTTAACAATGCAGACAAGAAAGGCCGGTAAAATAATTCCAAAATTCAACAGCAGAAATTGCAGGAAAGAAAAGCTAAACATACTAGGAAGTTGTCCGAAGGGATAAGTTATTGAACCAATTGTCGGAGGAACCATCCATCCAAGCCTTGGTACGATAAATCCGGTAGCCTGAGTGAGGGCGCTATTACCCATTGTTAAATAAATGATTTGCGGGGTAGCAATTACAATTCCAATTATCGCGGCGGTAAGTAATTTTTTAAGATAGGCAAAATCTTTTTTCAAAAGGAAAACAACCATAAACGAAAAAATAGTGACAGACATAGCAATAAAGCTATGTGCATGCGCTAGGGGAAGAAGGCCAAAGCTTATGCCGGCAAAGATAGACGCGAATTTTAATCTGGTATTTCTAGACAGTAGGATTAAAAACAACAGACAGACTAAAAAGCCAAAAAATCCCATAAAGAAAGCTCTCTGATGCAAGAAAACCAGACTAAGAGGAGCGCCAAAATCGATATTTTGAGCCGGATATTTAGAGTCAAATCTAACAACGGTGGTTATATTATTTTGTATTAGGTAATTGATAAATTGCGATAAATTTAATTTATTGTCAAGCGCTTTCTGGACATAGATAAGCGCTCCGAATCCGGAACCTAAATAAAATAACAATACCGATAGGTACGCCAGTAAATTGCTCTTTAAAAACTTTTGATAAATCCAAAAAACAAGGATGATGTTACAGGCCGCAAATAGAAAAGCCGGAGCTAATACGGAAAAAGAAAAATTACCCGTTATTCTCAAGATGAAGCCGCTTAGAAGATTGATTAAAAACGAATAATCAAGTCTTTGTCCGTAAAAGATTGGTTCACCAAGATTGATTGGATTTTGAAAGGCAAATTTAGTGATTTGGGTAAGATGCAAAGGAATATCGCCATAGCCGGTAATGGTACTTCTGATATTGCCATATTTATCAATCAGAAAGGTTTGCGAGATTAAATACAAATGAAAAATTATGAATGTAAGCAAAAGAATAATTGTTGGGAGTTTTTCCTTGTTGTGGCTAAGATATTTTTTTAGGAAAGTAATCATAAAGATAAGAAGCTTTACGCTTTAGAAGTAATATCGTAATTTTTCATAGCACCAGAAGAAAAAGCAGCCCGCCCGCTATGGTTAGCATTGCGCCCGCAATTCCAACGGTAACGATAGAGGAATTGCCGGTTGGCGGTAATAATTTCCCTGTTGGACTAATGGCCACGCCGCCTTTTGTTTGTGTTTGCGAAGAAGATGAAGCCGTTGGTGTCACGGTTTTAAACGGCGCAGGAGTTATTGTCGGTATTACCGTTGGAGTTGGAGTCAAGGTTGGTGTGACTTTGGCAGTTGGAATCGGAGTTGTACTCGGACTTGGCGTTGGCGTCAAAGAGGCCGGAGGATTAGTTTGTTGTCCGGAAGCATAAACTACAAATGATTGGCTAAGAGTTTGTAAAATGCCGGCAGAGTTTTTGGTGGTAATCGTGATCGTATGATTGCCGGGAGTTAGCGGATCCGTTGGCCGATAGCTCCAATTACCGTTAGTATCGGTTGTGATATTGGCTTGTATTAAGGTGTTTGAGTGAATCACTATTTTGACATTTTGCCCTGGTAATCCGGTTCCTTTAAATAAAGGCTGTTGGTCGGTAAAACTTTGGTTTTCTTTGGGTGTCAGTATCTGCGGAGTTGCCTTTGCCGAGGACGTACTTTCAAAGGCCGGAAAACTGGCTAAACTCGCAGAAGCAGTAGCTGGCGTTTCTCCAGTTGCAAAATCATAATTCTTAGAAAGAGTAATCGTTGGGACAGGATGGGTTTGGCTAAACGACAACGATGCATTAGATGAAAGACCATTTCCTATTGCCAGAATTTTTATACTCGTATCTTGAGAAAAGGTGTAATAATTAGAATTGTCACTTGTCCGCAAGGAATTAAGCGGCAGTATATAGCTTCCATCAGATTTAATTAAAGTTGAAATTACTTGAGCGCCGTCCATAGTAGCATAAACTAATCCTTCGCTTGGTGCTGTCCCATCGGGAAGAATTATTTTACCCGTCATCGGTTCCTGCGCTGAGGGACTGGCTAAAGCCGGCCCTGTCGTAGCCGTAAAAGGCTGACCATTATTTAGAAAACTATCTTGCCCGCTGGTAATTGTAAAAAAGTATTGCGTTTGGGAAGACAAGAGCCGCACGGTAATATTATGCATATTATAATTGGCCAAATTTCCGCTCTGCTGGTCTCTGTCGTCTAACGCTGATTGTCCAAGATTTTTGTCTTTACCATAATTTAAAGAGCCCGCCACTTGTTCATCCGTTGCATAAGACACAGTGAAAGAAGTGTCCGTGACATTGGTTATGCGTACATCTTTAGGTTCGTCCGAAAGGCTGGCATTTGACTTAAGCAGCGTGCTTTGACTGACCAAGAAGGTAGTTATTCCTACGCCAATCGTAATTATAAGAATACCTAAAATGGTCGGAATTTTTTTATTCCAAAAACTTTCTCTCATGGTGTTAAACTCCCTCCGGATGTTGCCTGCGCGCTATTGGTAGAGCTGGTAATAGGCGTAATCACGATTGGGCTTGCTGACGGAGATGCCGGAGCGGTGGCATTTTGCGCCGTGGCGTTTAACTCATAAATTGGGACAACATTCTGTCTAGTTTTTAAGCTTTTAATAACGTTGGTGTCAAAAATTGGGGAGATCGGCGTAATCGCCATACTTAAAGGCTCGGAAATTGTTGATGTAACTACATTGTGATAAATACTAAAGCCTATCCAAGCAAGAACAAAGATAAAAGAGGGGACAAGAATTAACAAGCTATCATTTTTTTTCATATTACTGTTTAAAGAAAACCGTTCCTTTAAGACTTAACTGTAAAGCGCCGTTTTCCGTAGACAAGATTATATCTTTTAATGCAACCGCTCTTTGGAAGTTCGTAATACTACTTAAGAAATCTGTCACATTTTGATAATCTCCACTAGCTGTAAGTGTAAAATCAAAGGAGGAGTATTTTCCAGCGGATGAGTCTAAAAGATTAACTTCCGATGTTTGAAAACTGGTAAGAGTTAGAGAAGTGTTTTTAGCGACGGCTTGAACGTCTGCTATAAAGAGCGGGATTTGTGTGGTGGCAGGAACGGCGTCGTTGACAATCGGAAGATCAGGTTGGATGTTAGTATATTTTTGTTGCAAAACGGCCAGATTGTTTATTTTTTGCTGCAGTTTTTGTTGGACAAAAGTATTGTCATCAATTTGCTTTTGGAGATTGGCGATGGTTGAGAAAGTAGGATTTATGGCAAACAGGCCAAGCACGATTGACGTTATCAGAGTTAAGACAATAGTAATATATTTTTGAGTCTTTTCCCGTTTTAAATCCGGAATCAACTCTAAGTATTTTTCGTATTGTTCTTTTTTTATCCCTTTAATTGGTAAGCGCATTTGTTCCTCCTTGTCCTTTAAAAACGGCCGTAATTCCAACTGTAATAGTCGCGTTGGCTGTATCATTCTGGATTTTGTCTAAACTGACGTTGTCAACCAGGGGATAAGTTTTTAATTTGCTGATAAAACCGCTTAGGGCAATAACAGAGTTTGTATTTGCTTCCAGCTGCGCTTTTTCCGCGGATAAATCAAGGATTTTAAAAGTAAAGCCGCTTGGTGCTAAAGCGACAATGTCTTTGAATATTTTTAAACTCTGCACAGAGTCTTTAGAAACAGAGGAGATTAGTGCTAACCTATCTTGCAAATCCCTGTATTTACTTTCGCTGTCTTTTTGATAGACAACAATTGCCTGTTCTTGTTTTATTTTGGTCCGTAAGTCTTGGAGTTGGTTATCAAGCGAAAAGCGGTACAAAAATGCGCCAAGCGCCACCAGTTCAACGATAATTACCAAAACTCTGCCAATTGTTAACGCCCAAGAAACAATTAGGTCCAAAGTTTTACTCTTATTTTCCAATAAATTAATAGAGGCAGAAAGCTTCGCCATACTAACTTTAGTCTATTGGTTTCTAAGCCTTTTGTCAAAGAAGAAATGAGGTTATTTTTTGGCTTTTGGGGTTTTCTTTTTGGTGGATGGTTTCATTGCCTTCTTTGTCACAGTTTTTGCAGCAACTTTGGCTTTGGCTGACGGTTTGGCGAGTTTGCTTAATCTGGATTTTATTCTGGCGGCTTTATTTTTATGGATTAAGCCTTTTTTAACCGCTTTATCAACGGCCGAAACCGCTTTTCTGACTTTTTCAGTGGTTTTGCTTTTTATGGCTTCTTTAACAGCGTCCTTAAAAGTATCTCTTAAAAAATTATTGGCTTTTGTTCTCTTTTTATCCTGTCTTAATTTCTTTTTGGCTGATTTTATTACTGGCATGCGGGTATTTTAGCATGCTATACTGTAAAAAACAACCATATTATGCCAAGTGATCTTTTCAAAAAAGGCCTCAACTTACTCTTTCGAAGACAAAGTAACATCTTATCTGCCGCGTTTGTCATAATGGCAACGATTATCTTTTCCCAAATTCTGGGACTAATTCGGCAAAGACTGCTAGTTTCTATTTTTGGGGCCTCAAATACTTTAGGAATCTATTTAGCGTCAACTAGATTACCGGATTTTTTGTTCCAGATTTTAATTGCCGGTGCCCTGTCTTCGGCTTTTATTCCGGTTTTTTCAGAATATATTGTAAAAGGGAAAGAACATGAAGGTCATAAAGTCGCTTCAACTTTGCTCTTTCTAAGCCTGGCGATTTTTGCCTTTTTTTCACTCATTCTTTTTATCTTTGCCAAACAATTTTCCACCCTCATGGCGCCGGGATTTTCCAACGCCCAGTTAAATCTACTTACCAGTCTCACCAGAATTGTAATTTTTGGCGAAATATTATTTATTGTCGGCAGTTTTCTGTCGGCGATTTTACAATCTTATAATCGTTTTTTTATCCCGGGGTTTGCGGCCGCGATGTATAATTTTGGCATCATTATCGGCATAGTACTGCTTTCTCCTTTTTTGGGAATTTATGCGGCGGCCTACGGTGTAATCATCGGCGCTTTACTATTTGTCTTAGCCCAAATACCACTAGCTAAAAAATTAGGCTTTTCGTTTAAACCATCTCTCTCTTGGCAATCAATTAAATCATCGGGAGTATTGAATGTTCTAAAACTGATTTGGCCGCGTACAATTTCCATCGCCGTCTTTCAATTCGGAACAATCATTACCGTGACGCTGGTTTCTTTTTTACAGGAGCCGGGTAGAAATTATGTCATTTTTGATTATGCCCAGACTTTGGCTTTTGCGCCAGTGGCACTTTTTGGACAGGCCATAGCGCAAGCGGCCTTTCCGGTTCTCTCCAAAGAAAAAGAGCGGCTTGAGGATTTTAAAGTAACTTTTATCACCAGTTTTAATCAGATGCTTTATTTGGTTTTGCCGATTTCGGTTTTATTATTGGTTTTAAGAATTCCCATTGTCAGACTCATTTTTGGAGCGGCGCAGTTTGATTGGGCGGCGACGGTTTTAACCGGCCGGACGCTGGCTTTTTTCAGTATCTCAATTTTTGCCCAAGCCTTAGTCTATTTGGTTGCCAGAGGCTTTTATGCCCTGCACGATACCAAGACCCCTTTAATTATTGGCGCGGTGACGACGGCTTTAATGGTTTTAATGGGAGCTGGTGCTATTTTCTTTTACCACGCCGGCGTAGAAAGCATTGCCATTGCTTATTCAGTAGCGTCAATTTTAAATTTTCTAATTTTGTTTATTTTTCTTGACCGGAAAATCGGTGGTTTTGATAAAGCCCCGCTTTTAAAAACAGTGGCAAAAATCTTTTTGGCAACTTTTCTGACCGCTTTTGCCTTGTATATCCCAATAAAACTTTTAGACCAGTTGGTTTTTGATACGACAAAAACGGTTAATCTTCTTTTACTGACCGGAATTTCCAGCAGTATCGGATTACTATTATATCTTTTCTTGACTTGGCTTTTTGACGTAAAAGAAGCAACCATGTTTATAACACTTTTCAAAAAGATCGGAGACTGGAGGCAGATTCTTAAAGGTAGCGAAGAAACAATTGACGCGACCCGATTTAATCCCTAAAATACTCTCACCAACTTTATGGCTTTGAGTAACATCCGTAATTTCGCAATTATCGCTCACGTTGATCATGGCAAATCAACATTGGCTGACCGGTTTTTGGAAATAACCAATACAATCCAGAAGGATAAGCTACGGGAACAATTTTTGGATCAAAATCCAATTTCGCGCGAACGCGGAATTACCATTAAGCTTTCGCCGGTAAGGATGAAATATCAACTTGACGGGCAAGAATATATTTTAGACCTCATTGATACTCCGGGACATATGGATTTTTCCTATGAAGTTTCGCGGACTTTGGCGGCCTGCGAAGGAGCGATTCTCTTAGTGGATGCGACCAAAGGAATTCAGGCCCAGACGGTTGCGCACTTTAATGCGGCGAAAAAAGAAAACTTATTTCTCATTCCCGCAATTAATAAGATTGATCTTCCAACCGCAAATGCCACTGACGTAGCGAAGGATCTGGTAGAAACTTTTGGATTTAAAGAAGAAGAGATTTACTATGTTTCAGCCAAAACCGGCGAAAACACCCAAAAGCTTTTAGAAGCAGTAATCAAAGAAATCCCGGCGCCTAAAGTTGACGTAAACGCGTCGCTAAGAGGATTGGTTTTTGATGCGGTTTTTGACCAGCATCGGGGAGTGGTTATTTTCACCAAATTATTTGACGGTAGCGTTAAAAAGCAGGACAAATTGGAGTTTATCCAAAATAAAACCAAAGTAGACGTCTCCGAAGTGGGTTTTTTTTCGCCCTTTTTAGTCCCTAAGGAAGAATTAATGGCGGGAGAAATAGGCTATATTGTTACAGGATTAAAAGATATCAGAAAAACCAGGGTTGGGGATACGATTACAGCCCAAAATTTAAAAGGCATCCATTCGACAAGCTCAGGACAAAATTCAAATGTTCAACCGTTACCGGGGTACAAAATACCAAAGCCGATGGTATTTTTTGGCGTTTATCCCCAAACTTCCAATGAATACATTCATCTAAGAGAAGCTTTGAATAAATTATCTCTTAATGATGGTTCGTTAACTATTTCCAATGAATATTCAGCTTTTTTGGGTAGTGGATTTAGGGTTGGATTTTTAGGACTTTTGCATGCGGAAATAGTTAAGGAAAGGTTAACGCAAGAGGAGGGAGTAGAGCCAATTTTAACGATGCCCAGAGTTCTGTATGAAGAAAAAGATGACGGGAAAATGTTTGAGCCGTACATGATCTTAACAATTTTTACTCCTGCAGCTTGTGTTGGGGCAATTATGACTGTTGCGCAAAATAAAAAAGGCACTCTTTTGGATATCTCATATCACAAAACTAATGCAATCATACGTTATGAAATGCCTTACTCAATGTTTATTCGGGGCCTTTCTCCGGAGCTAAAAAGTGTTTCGCAGGGTTTTGCAAGCCTAGACTACGAAATTACCGGCTACAAAGAAGCTAATCTTGTCAAAATGGATATCCTTATCAATAATAGCCCGATCGATGTACTATCAGAATTGGTTTATGAAGATGAAATGTCTCATACGGCTCGCGAGAAAACGGAGAAGCTAAAGGAACATCTTCCAAAACAGCAATTTAAACAAATCATCCAGGCAGTGGTTGGAGCAAAAGTTTTGGCGAGAACAGAAATCTCTCCTTACCGAAAAGATGTGCTGGCAAAAATGTCCGGCGGGGACAGGACCAGAAAGGATAAGCTTTTGGAAGCGCAGAAAAAAGGTAAAGCGAAAATGATTAAGGTGTCAAAAGTGCAAATTCCCCAGAAGGCGCTTTTATCAATGCTCAAAAACTAGAGGGCGAATAAAAGAACAGCTCCGATAAGCGTTATGATAGCTCCGATAGAACCAATTTTTACGAGGTCAGCCGGACCGGTTGGAGGAAGCGGACTGACTTGCGCAATTACTGGAGTCGGTGTTGGCGTTGCCGTTGGTGCAGTCACAACCGTTGTCGTTGTTCCTCCGCCGACAGTAATAGTTAAAGAACAATTCGTGGAATTACTAACTGTATTCAGCGCATCGGTTAAGGTTGCTGTAGCGTTAAAGGTGCCAGCAGTTGCATAAGAGTGAGATTGGAGAACACTTACGGAATTTGTGCCTATTCCTCCTGAGGCTGTAATATCTTGAGATTGGCCGTCGCCAAAATTAAAAGTAACCTTACTAATAGTAGAATTATCACTTGAACCCGTCACTGTTAAGTTTGTACTTAAAGGTGCAGTCCCCGAAGTTGTATCCGCTGTCAGGCTAGAGCAGGTTGGGGTAGGCGTTTCAGTTGGAGTAGGAGTTTCGGTTGGGGTAGGCGTAATATTTCCGCCAATTATTGTCAAAACAGCCGGATTAGCACTGGCTAAAACATTTTCGTTACCATAATCACTTGAGCCTAAAGATTTAACTACCGTATCATTTCCAAAAGTAATCTGGGTTGGGGCCGCGTCGGTTATAGCAATAGCTTTAAAAGTAACAGCTCCAATAGTCGCTATTTGTTGAGCTACTTGACTAGGATCCCCATTGGCAGAAAGAGTAACGGAAATTGTTCCGTCTCCATAGATTGGGCCTAGTGCGAGATTTGGTAAAACATGCGTTGGGTTGACAGTGGCATTAGCGACAAAGCCTGCTCCGTCTGTCGCTAATTTTGTGCTGTCATACGTAATAGTAAAATGGACAAGGGAAACAAGATTAGTAGTAGTGGCTGTTGCCGGATCAACTTGTATATTTAAAGTTACATCATCGCCGACATGAATCGGATCTTGCGATGCAGGCAGTATGCTAAGTGTGGTAGCCGCGACAGCGGAACTCTTAGTTTTTTGCTGTTGCTGAACTAAAAAAACAGTCACAGGGATTGCGATGAGTAAAACTATAATAAAGCCAATTAATAAAACTTTCTTCATCGAAGACATAATATAACTAAATCGTATATAATCTAGTGTCTTGTGTCAACTGCCGTCTTGACAAGAGGTTTGTTTTTGTAGTATATTTTAGCAATCAAATTGTTTAACTGACATTATTCTTATGGCAAAAACAAACATTCAACCGCTTTTTGACAACGTTTTAATCAGGCCGCTTGAAGCGGAGGCAAAAACCGCCAGCGGAATAATTCTTCCGGATACTGCTCAGGAAAAACCGCAAATGGGAAAAATTGTCGCGGTGGGGCCGGGAAAAATCACTCCCAAAGGCGAAAAAGAAAAAATTGTCGTTAAAGTCGGACAAAAAGTAATGTACAAAAAATGGGCAGCTCAGGAAATCAAAGTGGACGGCGAAGAGTTACTTTTGGCCGAGCAAAAAGATATCTTAGCAATCATCGAATAATATGGCAAAGCAAATTAAATACGCAAAAGACGCAAGAAAAGCTTTAAAAAGCGGGGTCGATCAGCTGGCAAACGCAGTCGTCACCACGCTTGGTCCAAAAGGCAGAAATGTCGCTTTGGACAAAAAATGGGGAGCGCCAAATGTGGTCCATGACGGAGTAGCCGTTGCCAAAGAAATTGATTTAAAAGATCCGTTTGAAAATATGGGGGCGCAGTTAATTAAAGAAGCGGCTTCTAAGACCTCGGATGTCGCCGGAGACGGAACTACCACTGCCACACTTTTAGCCCAATCAATTATCAATAAAGGCTTTGATAAGGTGAATACCGAAGTCAACCCGATGATCTTAAAAGTCGGCATGGAAAAAGCGGTGGCGGAAGTTATCAAAAAAATCAAAGAAATGGCAGTGCCGGTTAAGGAGCAAGATGTTGCCAAAGTCGCCACAATTTCCGCCCAAAATGAAGAAATCGGTAATCTTATTGCCGACGCCTTAGCAAAGGTCGGGAAAGACGGCGTTGTGACAGTTGAGGAGGGAAAAGGCGTTGAGCTCTACGTCGACTACAAAGAAGGTATGGAGTTTGACAAAGGTTATGCTTCTGCGTATTTGGTCACCAATCCGGAAAAAATGGAGGCGGAGGTTGAAGATCCCTATATTTTAATCACCGACAAAAAAATTTCCAATCTTTCAGAACTTTTACCATTCCTTGAAAACTTAGTTAAAGTGTCTAAAAACTTAGTGATTATTGCCGACGATATTGACGGTGAAGCCCTGGCAGTTCTCGTTGTCAATAAATTAAAGGGCACTTTTAATACCTTAGCGGTTAAAGCGCCGGGTTTTGGCGACAGACGAAAAGAAATGTTGGAAGATATTGCCATTCTAACTGGCGGAACAGTTATCTCCGAGGATACCGGCCGAAAATTCGATTCGGTGACAATTGAAGATTGCGGACGGGCAGATAAGGTTTGGGCCGATAAAGAAAATACCCGCATCATCGGCGGTAAAGGTGATCCGGCAAAATTAAAAGCCAGAATTGCCCAAGTCAAAAAAGCCATGGAAACTTCCACTTCGGATTTTGATAAAGAAAAACTGCATGAAAGATTAGCTAAGCTGGCCGGCGGAGTCGCTGTCATTAACGTTGGCGCGGCTACCGAAGTGGAAATGAAGGAGAAAAAGGAGAGAGTGATCGATGCAGTTGCGGCCACCAAAGCGGCCTTGGAAGAAGGCATTGTTCCCGGCGGAGGAGTGACACTGCTTCGCGCGCGCGCGGTTCTGGCAAAATTAGCCAAAACGCTAAAAGTAAAAGATGAAATTGTCGGTGTTGAAATCCTCTCAGAAAGTCTAACGGAACCAATCAAGAGAATTGTGGAGAATGCCGGGGAGGACTCAACCGCGATCCTTGCCAAAGTTCAAACATCTAAAGAAGAAGATTTCGGGTTCAACGTAATGACCATGGAATACGGCTCAATGATTAAAGCCGGCATTATTGATCCGGCCAAAGTGACCCGTTCGGCCGTACAAAATGCAGTTTCGGTTGCCATGATGGTATTAACCACAGAAGCTTTGGTGACCGATATTCCAGAAGAGAAACCTCAGATACCAGGTGGCGGAATGCCCGGCGGCATGGACTACTAAATCCCTCATTGACTTTTTAGAACAATTGGATATAATCAATTCTTGATGAAAATAGAAGGAGTAGAAGTCAATTATTTTACCATTCCTGATTGCCCACTTAACGAGGAAGGCTGTGTTTATGGAAACGGAAGAGGTCAATTAAAAACAGGGGATTTCTATTGTCAGGGAATTAGTCGACCGCCTAAGGTAGAAGTAGTGGGTACGGCCGATAATTTTACGTTAGCCTGCCTAGAGGAATGTCCTCTGAAAAGGGACAATCAATAAAATAATTTTTTTGCAGACAAGTTGCCAATCTTCAATAAATCTTCATTTGCAGTTTTTTTATAGCCACTTTTGAGTTATAATGGATTTTACAAAGCTCATGAAAAAGGTTTTTTATATTCTCGCTCCATTTGTAATCGCAGTTTTGATTTTTGCCGCCGTTTTACTTTTTCTGTCACAAAATAAAAGTAAAGGCGCTTTACAGGTAACCTCAACGCCGGCGGCAAAAGTTTATGTAAACGGAAAGCTTTTAGGGCAAACTCCGCTTTGCGCGTGTGAATTAAAAGATATGCTGGCAGTTGGGGATTATTCTTTAAGATTGGTTCCAATTCAAGCAGGATTTGAGCCGTTTGAGCAAAAAATTACCATCAACCCAAAAGTCTTAACGGTGGTTGATAGAAGTTTTGTCGGTCTTGGTCTTAGTAATGGTAGTGTGATTAATTTGTCGCCGCTTAGCGGGGCAAAAGAAATGCAGATTTCAGTGGTTTCTTTCCCGGACAGCGCCCAAGTTTTTCTGGATGATAATTTGGAAGGACAATCGCCGATTCTTTTGCAAAATATTACCGAGTCCGACCATGAATTAAAACTTTCTAAAGTTGGTTACAGAGATCAAATTGTGCGGATAAAAACAACACCCGGTTATAAACTTGAAGCCTTAGTTTTTTTAGGAATTAATCCCGATGTTGCCGCGACTACCGCTTCTGCTGCTTCCGCCTCGGCCAGTTTACCGGTAGCCAAAGTTATAATTTTAGATACTCCAACGGGGTTTTTAAGAGTTCGGGATCAAGCGTCTTTAGGAGGAAGCGAAATAGCGCAAGTAAAGCCGGGCGAAACCTATCAACTACTGGACGAGCGAACGGATTGGTATCAAATAAAGCTTACTAACGGCCAGTCGGGTTGGATCAGCTCACAATATGCCCAAAAACAATAAAATTAGCTGGGGTTGATGAAGTAGACTAGAGCGACTACCAAAATTGCCCAAATAATAACCGTTACCAAGAGTGGCCTATCAGATAAAAGCACTTTCTCCGGACTTTCGCCTTCATTCTTTTCATAAATATCTTGTAGATAACGCATTAATCCGTAGACGACGGGAATAATGGTTACCATTAGCCACTTTCTTTGGAAAAAGGCCGGCAGAAAATCAGGCATTAAAACGCCAATTGACAGTTTAAATCCGCCCGGATTTTCCAAGAAAGTAAACAGGGCGTAGGAGATAAAAGTCGAGGTCGCAAAAATAGACGCGTAAAGGTCTAACAGTCTTTCGGAATAATGCGACAAAGATTGTCTAGTAGTAGCAACGTCAAAATTTTTGGTTCCCGATAAAAGTGTTAATTCGCTTCTTCTTTTACCAATTGCCAAAAAGAGCGAAATTGAAATGGTAGTTAACAAAAGCCAAACTGAAATATGAAACCCGCTGGCAAATTCTCCGGCATAAACCCGCAAAATATACCCCGCGGCGATTAGAAGAATATCAATAACCGCGACACTTTTTAAAAACGAAGAATACAAAAATTGCATGCCAAGATAGACCAAGACCAGCAGGAAAAAGGCGGGCGTGACAAAAGTTGCGGCGGAAAGAGAAATTACCAGCAAAAACACCGCAATAATTACTGCCAAAAAAACCGGAATATCACCATGGGCGATCGGTCGAAATCTTTTGAATGGATGAAGCCGATCTTTTTTAACGTCAAAAATGTCGTTGATAATATAAGTGGCGCTAGCCAGTCCGCAGAAAACAAAAAAGCCTAAAATTACTTTGGAAAGAACAGGTGGATCAAATAGTTCTCCCGTAAAAGTTATCGCGGCAAAAATGGCCAAGTTTTTAATCCATTGCCTTGGTCTTAGGAGCCTTATTATGTTATAAGCTAGCTTTATCATCGGCGCGTTTTAGTAAAAACTGCAAAAAAAGTATAGCACCTCCGGCTAAAATCACAAGCATTATAATTGCGAATAATTTTCCTTTGCTGGATAAAACCAGCGATAATGCGCCCAATATAGCAGAAATAGTCCAATAAAACAACGCAATCCGTCTTTGACCAAATCCCAAGCTTAATAATAAGTGGTGGAGATGTTTTTTGTCGTGCCAAAATGGAGATTTGCCGGATAAAATTCTTCGGGCGATGGTAACTAAACCATCGGTCATTGGCACTCCCATCACCAAAATTGCCGTTGCCAATTTTGCGCCTGAAAGAATTGAAGCCACAGCCAATATTAAATAAATAGCCGTTGCTCCATAACCAGGGAAAATTTTTGCCGGATAAAAATTAAAAATTAGAAAACCTAAAGACGAGCCAGCAATGATAAAAGATAATGTTGCCGCCGTGGCACTGGTTTGGTCAAGATGGGAAAAGCGAAGGCTCAAAACACCGATCACAATCGCCGAGATAGCCACAATTCCCGGCATTTGGCCATCAACGCCCTTGCTCCAATTTAACATGTTCATAACCCAAACAATCCAAAGGATAGCAATCAAATCGCCCAAGAAGCTAATAGCAGCCCCAGCCAGAAAAGGAATCTGCAAATGGCTAAAGTTCAAAATCCCTCCTAAGGGGTTGGTGATAAAAGGAATGTTTGCGCCCATAAAAACGACAAAGACGGCGCATAAAATATTGATGATAAATCTTAAATAAGGAGAGAGGTCATATTTGTCATCAATAACACCAATTAGGAGCGAAAAGAAAGCGGCAATTAACGTTGCCACGATCACTTTTGTCATTGGTAAGAAAAAAACGCTTGCTACCAGTACTCCAATAAAAAGCGGAATTCCGCCGCCTCTGGGAATTGGTATCTTGTGAATTATAGCGGGGTGCTGATGTTTCTTAGGGTCATCAACGATGTTCAATTTCTTAATCACAATAAGGCTTAGAGGCGTGGCGATAGTCGTTACGATAAAGGCAACGATTAAAGGAAAAATTGTAATATTCAAATTAAGCATTTAGGTTATTTGCATTATAATCTTAATCACAAAAAGAAAATTCATAAACGCTAAAATTAGCGTAACAGCGGCCACAATTCTGGCAATTAAAGGATTTTTGTTATATACAATTGAGGTAAAAATAATATTGAAGAGAAAAACAAAGCCAAAGATAATCGTTGGAATAAAAATTCCTACAGTTGAGGTAAGCCGATCGTTTCCCCAGGGAAGCTGATTAAAAATAGGGATAAATGGAGGAAGGTTTAGGTAATTAACTAAGATAAACAAAGCTGTAAAAAGCATGAGTAAAAAACTAATAAAGAAGCCGCGCAGAGCAAGCTTATCGGAAACGATATTATTAATAAAATCTTTCATAAATATCTACTCCTCCGATGTTTATCTTGCGGTCATATCCGGCAAGAGAAAAAGGAAAGATAGAAACATTTGGCATTATAACAATAAATTTGGGTTTATTAATCACTAAACCTGCTTTGGTATTACTTAAACCGTCTTTATAGCTGGTAATATGGTACGCTGCCGCGTATTTTCCCGGCGGAAGCTTATTGGTCATTTTATAAACTTGGGCATTATTCCCCCAAAGAAATAGGTTGTCGGAAGTTTTGGCGTAAAGATTGATAAAGTTAGCGATTTCATAATCTCGTGGTGTACTTTGGTCAAAGAATCTTTCATAGGCCGTAACACTTTGTTTGTTTAGCATAAATGCAGCAAAATTTTGATAGTAGAAAATAGTTTTAGTATAGAAATTAAAACTCAAAAGAACCGCAATAAAAACCGAAAGCATTAAGACACCGGCCAGTTTGGAGAAGTTTCTATTCAGGATAAAAAGTCCAACGGTTAAACAAAGAGCCGGGAGCAAAACCAAAACATAATGGGTGTAAGGTCTTTGCGAAAAATAAGCATTAAAAAGCGAAAAGCCAAGCCACAAGGAAACAAAGGCAAAAGATAGTCCGTAAGTTTTTCTTTTCCAGAAAACAAATAAAGAAAAACTTCCCAAAAGAATTAATTTAAAAATCAAAAAACCTTGAGGAATAATCAGCTGATTACCGTAGCCGACATAGCCGACGTTAGAGAATAAGGTGGCGGCCAAAAAATCCTTAGAAGCGTGGTTAAAAATAAAATAAATGGCTGTTAGAGTGATTGGCATCAAGAACCCAATCAAAAATGGCGCCAAGTTTTTAATCTCTTTTAGTAAATGCTCAACCTTAAAAATATCAAGAAGTTTTTTTGAATAATTGGCAAAGAACAAAAAGCCGGCGAACGCGGCAAAATCAAAAATGGCCACAATCTTCAGAAGAAAAGACAATCCCAAAACTAGGCCGGCAAAAAACAGTATCTTGTATTTTATATCTTGTATTTTAGTGTCCAAAGATTTCAGGATTAAATAGCCGGCGGAAATGTTTAATAACAACATAAAGTTTTCTGCGTTGGCGATATTACCTTCAATTAAAGGCAAACCAAAAAGAACGGCAAATATGAGTGTCGCAATAAAACTGGTTTTAGCATTTTGGAATAATCTTTTACAAAGATAGAAAAATACAATAACCGATAATAGCCCAAAGATTAAAGAGAGCAGTCTTATCATAAATTGGTCCGAATCAACAAAACTATACAAAAGATAGAGAAGCGGCGGTTTGTTGTCAAAAATGTCGCGGTACAAAAGTCTGCCTGCTCTGATGCCGATTCCCAGCGTTTGGTAAATCCCCTCATCGCCGTACCAGTCCGGTTCAAAAAGCGATGGAAACCGAAGGAAAAAGAAGATTAAAGAAGCCGTGATTAAAAACCATATCTCTCGGCTCTTTTCCAGTTTCGCTAAAATCTTCATAATTAGAGTTTTTCTGTCACTTTATATTCTAATCTTTTACCAAGCATTAATTGAGTGTGCGAAATTAAAGCCGGTAGGGCGGAAAGAAAAAAGCCAACCAGCGGAAGAAGCAGAAATTCCAAGGGAAATAAAAGTTGTCGGGTTTTTGCATGTTTCATAGTATGCTTTGGTCGTTGCCGGTAGTCAATAATAAACATCATTACAGTTGCGACTAGGCAAAGCGTTAGAATAAAACCCGCCAGTCTTGGCAAATTATAGCCGAGTGCGGTCCTGGAAAAAACTGGATTGACAAAAGGCATAATGTTGGCGGCGATAGTAATAATAAACCAGTTAACCGGCCAGAGAAAATGGTCAACTAAAACGTTAAAAAGCATTAGGGTTTTTCTGACAAAGGGAACGCCCGGAACCGTAAACCACCATTTAATAAATAGTGCGTCATCGGAGGCTCCCCAACTCCAACGTTTTTCCTGTTGATATTTATTTTTCAAAGATTTTATATAAGAAGAAGACAAGGGAGCATCCATGGATGTTTTTAAGAATATCGGTTCCATAAAGACTTGCCCTTTTTTAGCAAAAAACGCTTTAAAAAAAATCCGGTAGTCTTCCGGAATAACATCCGTATCCCAATAACCGATTTCATGCAAAAGCCTGAAAGATAAAGAATAGGTTGAATTGGAGACTAGTCTGTCTTTTTGCACTAAGAGGCCGGTTCGCCAGAGACTGCCGAAGAATGCGATAATTCTGACGGCGGCCGGAACATTCCAGAAATTATTATAATTGACATTAGCAGATTGCCAGAATTTAGTATATTTTTTGTCATCTTTCAAAAAGCTGGTAGCAAGGTAGGCAAAATATTGAGGGTCAAAGATGGAGTCGGCATCAACAGAAGAAATAGTAGTATAATCCAAATCAACAATCCCCATTTTCACCAGTTTTCTGTAAGCTAGTTTTCCGCCAAATGCTTCGTTGGAGGATTTGCCTTTTACTTCGCCTTCAATATCCGGATGGAAGCTGACCAGCACTGTTCCGAATTTTTGTCCAAACTCCGCGATTAATTTCTCCGCTCTGTCTTTAGCTTCCGTTTCTCTTTTTTCCATCGCTAAAACGACATAGATTCTTTTACTGGGGAAAGTTTGATTGCTTAAACTTTCCAGTGTTTTTCTTAATTTCTCGAGGCTTTCCTTGTAATTGGGGATGATGACAACGTGGGATATCTTTTCGAAATTCTCCAACGGTTTGGCCAACTTTAACCAATCTTGTTTCTCCGCTTCTTTAATTTTTCTGGAGGCGATAAGGGCAGTAATCGCCAAGGAAAAAGATTTGTAGAACCAATAAACGTCAAAAAATAAAATAAAGTAGGCAACAGCTAAGGGAATTAAAAATGATCCCCAGACGGGAAATAAAATTAAGAACCAAGAGACAAAACCCGGCATTATCTCAAGAGCTCTTCTGGTTTTTACCGGATAACGGGTAAAAATGGTGTTAAAAAAATTTGTCATAGTTTAAAAACTTTTTTGGCATTGTCGGATGTGGTTTTATTGACCACATCAAAAGCAGTGTTTTTAATTTTTGCTATGGAATTACCCACAATTATAACATAGCTGGGTTCGTTTCGGCTACCGCGGTGGGGAATTGGAGGTAAATATGGAGCATCGGTTTCGGTAATAATCCTTTCCAATGGCGCTTTTGCGACTAAGTCAGACAGAGCAGTATCTTCTCCTGGCGCCAACCCTTTATAAGTGATGTTACCGTCAAAACCAACAGAAAAACCCATTGCCAAAACTTTTTCCAGATAATCAAAACTTCCGGCAAAACAATGAAACATACCCGGAATTTGCAAAAGTTCACTTTCATAACTTTTAATAATCTCCAAAATATCTTTTCCGGCGTGACGTCCGTGGATTTGCAAAGGTAGTTTATTGGCGATTGAAATTTCAATTTGTCTGGCAAAAATCTGCCGCTGCAGTTTTGGGTCGGTAATGCCGTTAGATTTATAACTGTAATAATCCATTCCGACTTCACCAATACCAACCACTTTTGGCATTTTTGCCAAAGCATCAATTTCCTTGTCCCAGTTTTTAGTTACCTTATCGGCGTGGTGCGGATGAATTCCGACAATCGCGTAAAGGTTCTCGTATTTTTGCGCCAGCTCGACCGCTTTCTGACTAGACTCAATACTTGTTCCTGCATTGATGATAATTTCAACGCCCGCGTCAAACGCCCTTTTTATCGCGGCGTCATAATCTTTGTCAAAAGCCTTAAAATTTAAATGGCAATGCGCGTCAATCATAATGTATTCTATAAAGAAAAGCATTATTGATATTTTCCACCTTAATTATTTTTCCTGCTTTTTCCATATTTTTAACGCCACTTTGAAAGTTTTCATTGCTTTCTAAGAGCTGAGTCAGCCACTGGTTTGGATGAAGATCAACCACCAAATATTGCGGTTTACCGGCAAACTGCAACCACCAACAATTCTGGCAAACATTGTTAATAGTCATAATTTTAGGATAAATAATATAAATTTCTTTGCGGTGCGAAAGATGCGGAACAAGATTTTGAGAAGCCGCCAGGCTGGCATTTTTTGGAATTTCTTTGAAAAGATTTTCGTCGTCTTTCATCCAAGCTTCTTCTTGCCAGTAACTTAATTTTGACAGTTTATTTAAGGGAAAATGAAAAATATATTGTTGAGATAAAGCGCTGACGATTAATAAACAGACGATTAGACCTAGTCTAAGATATTTTTTATTCAGTTTTTTTATAAAGCCCAATGTATCTAATGTTCCTAAGAATAAAAATATCGCCAGAATTGCCCGATGGTGCATAAACGGGCTCCACATTCTGGAAAACGCAGGACCGGTAACAAAGAATTGAGCAAGATTAGAAGTGACTGCGGCAATTGAGCCCAAAGAAAAAATAGGCAGAAAAGAAAACCATCCCAAAGAATAAATCCAGGTTTGTACTTTTTGCGGATCATCAAATAACTGTTTTACTATCTGAAAAGGATTTAAGGGAATCTGGGGTGTGTAGCTATACCCAACCGGCGATAAAAGTCCGACAATTTTCATTTCAATTAAGCTTGCAGAAATACCCAAAACAATAAAAAGAATTCCTAGCTTTCGATAGTCTTTTTTAAAAAAGTAGATAAAGCCCAATCCCGCCAGAGCAAATCCCATATCCTCTTGAGTTAGAAGAACCAAAATAAGGGCAATCAAAAACAATCTGCGTTTTTTTGCTTCCAAAAAATAAATAAACCAAGCAAATAGGCCTACCCCTAAAATAATTGGGTGAAAATCAGAATAGATGGCAAATTGGATTCCGTAAAATAAGCTATACAAAAAGGCAATTGCCAGACAAACGAAGGGAGAAAATTTTCTTATTCTGGCAACAAAATATACCGCTACTGCCGAAAGACAAATCCATACTGACTGGAAAATTAATAAGCTATTGACGCTGTCCCAAATCCAATATAAAGGCGTAAGCAAAGGAAGAGTCAGCGTTAAATGATCGCCTAGGATAAATCTTTCCTTAATAGTGTTGTAAGGAAAAAGAAAATGGGCGTATTGCCAAACTGCCTGGTCATAGATCCCAAGGTCAAAGCCTCCGGATTGGAAATGGAGATGCCTTAAAACCGAAAGTGAGGAATAAAGTGCTGATAAAATGATCAGCCAAAGAATAAGCAACCGGAAAGAGAACTTGTCGTTTGTTGTCAATTTCAATATTTTCCTAAGTAAAGACATCAGGATTATTATACGTCAAAAAGTAGCATTATTCTTTCGAAATGAAAGCCAGGAGATTATTGACCGGAAGATTGCAGGGCGTTAAGACACGCGGTTTTTGCCGGCCCCGCCGGAACTTGGTCGCAAGGAGAAGTGCCGGTTTGAGCTCCTGTTCCGGTTGAAGGAGTAACAGTTGTTGGTTGCCACTGCGGAAAGAACTTGCTCATGTCTGTGAATTTAATAGTAGCCGGAACTGTAAATTTGGAATTATCCACTGTCCATTGCCCGCATTTCATATCAACGTTTTGATTTATGTTAACGCTTTGATTATTCTGGGCATTAGTAGCCGCACTTTTGGCAGCCTCCAAGCTCATTTTTATTCCGCCGGTTGGCATCGCCGAAGACCAGATATAGATATAAGTTCCGTCAGAAATTATATGCGCAGTTGTTTCTTTGCCCTGAGCGTCTTTCATATTGAAATCTCCAGCAAATTTTTTATCGGCCACAAACACTGTGCCTGTTCCTTTATTGTCGGGATAAGCAATTGCGCAACTGACGGTTTTCCCGCCGGCAATCAGTCCTAAAATAGTTCCGGTTACCGAATTAGTCTTGGAGGTTTGAGTAGAAGTCGGAGTTGTAATTTGTTTTGGCATTGTTGACGTTTTGGAGTATTTCAGAAAGAAAACTCCGCCAACAGCAACAATTAAAATTATAATAATTGCGGCAATTGCTATTCCAACGTTTTTCATCAAAATGAGTATAGGTCTATTTTCTTGAGCTGTCAACTGTTATTTTTCCCAGGAAAATTCGGGGCGGCCGAAGTGTCCGTAAGTGGAAGTTTGAAGATAAATCGGTTTTTGCAAATCAAGCGCTTCAATAATTCCGGAAACGGAAGTATCTAAGATTTCCGCCATAAATTTTTTAATTAATTCAACCGGTGCCTTTTCCGTCCCAAAAGTTTCGATGTCAAGCATGACCGGTTTTTTACAGCCGATAAAATAAGCGAGTCTGACTTCTGCTTTGTCGGCTAATTTTTCTTTAACAACATGCTTTGCAAGATATCTGGCGGCATAAGCGCCGCTTCTGTCTACTTTAGTTGGGTCTTTGCCGGAAAACGCCCCGCCGCCGACCCTGGCATATCCGCCATAAGTATCAACAATAATTTTCCTTCCCGTTAATCCGGCATCGCTGGCGGGTCCGGGCATATGCCAAACTCCGGTGCCATTAACAATTAAGTTTTTTTCAGAAACCTTAAAACCAAACTCATCTAAAACTTTCTGAACTACTTCTTTGTAAAGCGCTTTTTTAACCTCCGGTAATTTCTTTTTTTCGTCGTGGGGAACGGCGATTACAACCTGCAAAACTTTATAGGGAAGTCCTTTTCGGTATTCAATGGTGACTTGGGTTTTTCCGTCGGGGCGAAGAAAAGGTAAAATCTTTTTCTTTACCTCATCCAGTCTCTGCGCGAGCTGGTGAGCGATGGTAATTGGTAAAGGCATCAAATTTTTTGTTTCCCTGCAGGCAAAACCAAACATCATTCCTTGGTCGCCGGCGCCTTTAACTTTTACGCCTTTGGAAATTTCGGGTGATTGTTCATGAATATCCAAAACAATTGGCGATTGGTCAGTAAAATTAAAAAGAGGATTGGTGTAACCTAAGTTTTTAATCCTTTTGCGGGCAACTTTTTCATAATTAACTTTGGTAGTAGTTGTGACCTCGCCGACGATAGCAACTTTGTTAAAAGCAACCATTGTCTCAATAGCCACTCTGCCTGTCGGGTCCTGCGTTAGCACTTCATCCAAAATTGCGTCGCTGATTGAGTCACAGATTTTATCCGGGTGGCCGGCGCAGACCGATTCGGATGTAAAAATAAAATCGTTCATAAAAAAACCTCTCAAGTTCGAGAGGTTCTGATTTTGTCCGATGTTCTTCGGACCTCATCTTCCTCTCGGAGTTGGCACCGTTATCTTTCGGTTGCCGGGTCCGATGTTCTTCGGACCACTCTTGATGATTAGAACTATTAAACAGGAAACAAATTACTTTGTCAAGCGATGCGCGGGAAAAGGGGAGTAGATACTCTAATTTCGGATTTTGTGAATTGCGCTTTTATTTTTGCAGCAGTTTCGGGCAGAAATGGTTCTAGTAAAATAGCAATTTCTTCGATTTCATCAACAGCGTGCTCCAGAATTGCGTTAATCGGGCGCTTTAAGTTTCCGGCCGGAGTTTTTAAGAGCTCCCACGGTTTTTCTTCGTTAATATATTTGTCAACTTTGGTAATTTTTTCCCAAATCAGACTCAGTGCTTCATTAAAGCGGTATTCATTCAATAATTTTTTGTAGTCATTATAAATTCCAATCACGTGGTGATTATTTTTAGAAGGGCTTTGTTTAAAATTGGCAGTTTCGCAAAGTTTGGCAACCCTGGCAATTAAGTTTCCTAAGCCGTTAGCAAGGTCAGAGTTATAAACCTCGACTAATTTTTTCTCGGAGAAATCTCCGTCGTGAAAAGGAGAAATTTGCGACAAGAAATAATATCTTAAAGCGTCTGCTCCATATTTTTCGATATATTCCAGCGGATCGGCAACATTGCCCAAACTTTTGGACATTTTTTGTCCGCCAACCGTAAAATATCCATGGACAAAAACCGCTTTCGGTAAGGGAAGCCCCGCGGAAAGTAAAAAGGCCGGCCAGTAAACGGCATGAAATCTGATAATTCCTTTGCCGATAACGTGTAGGTCTGCGGGCCACCATTTTTTGTATTCTTTTTCATCACTATTGAATCCGATACCTGATTGATAAATATTCAAGGCGTCAAACCAAACATACATTTTTTGCTCGCTATCATCCGGTACCGCAACGCCCCAATTTTTTGCCCGTTTATTACTTCTACTAATACTGATGTCTTGTAAGCCTTCTTTTAAAAATCCCAAAACTTCATTTTTTCGAAACTCAGGGAAAATCTTTAACTCATCGCTTTCAATCAATTTCTTAATTTGCGTTTGGTATTTAGAAAGTTTAAAGAAATAATTTTCTTCAGAAACTTCTTCAAGCGGTTTGCCCGGATGCTCGAAACATTCGCCTTTTTCATTCAATTCATTTTTTTCATAGAAAAGTTCACAACCAACGCAATAAAGTCCGGTATA
>DATKGY010000022.1:0-13437 GCA_035510535.1 Patescibacteria group bacterium | reverse complement strand
TACATGATACCAGAGGTCATATCTGGCATGAGAGGTGTGAATAATTCCCATGGCAGTATTGTATCAGAAGAGAGAAATTGCTCTCCTCATGCTATCCTTCCCCAATGCCAAGCATTGGGGCGTGACGCATGCGCTGTCAAGTATTAAAGATTCTGTTAGCATTTAGTTTATATTTATTGCGTACTAACCGGTTAGTACGCAAATAGCAAGAAAGGAGGTTTTTGATAAGTTAAAATATGGTTAGAAAATTATTTCGGGTTGGACATTCGGTTTGCATCACGCTTGATAAGAAAATGTTGAACTCGCTGGGCATGGATGGCGTTACCTGGCTTTGGGTCGAACCCGACAAAAAAGGCAAACGGATAATCATCCGCAACCGCACCGACAAAGATTGGTAAATTATGCCGTAGGCGTTGTTGAAGCTGGTTGAGAAGAATTCGCTGCCGGCGTTTCAACAGGTTTCAAGGTTGTATCCGGACTTAATATAAAATCTAAGCCTTCATTAGCTGCCTCCAGTAAATCTCTCGTCCCCCTCATTCCTGCCGGCAAGTTCAACCTTCTTATATGCGGAAAAGGAGCAATGCCAACCTCAACTTCGTCCATACGCTCTCCACGATATTCAATCTCATCTAAGCTACCATTTCTTGTACTAAATAATGTAACTCCATTATAATAAGGCCTAACATCCACTACCCTCTCTTCAGGTGCGGCTGGGTCCTGGAATAATAAATCTGCCGATTCACTATATTGTCCCCCTGGCGCTCTCCTTTCAAGAAGGGATACTTTTAAGACTTTTCCATCAACACCTATTAAAGTTCCTGCTTTTCTAACAAGCGTAGTACTTGAGTTTTCAGGGCTTTCACTAACAATGGGCAATATTCCTGTTAATTTATCTACCGCCTGAAGTTCTCTCTTGGTAATCTTTCTAAGCTCTGTAATTAGTTGGCTTTCTATTCCTGCCAAAGTTTCCCGAGCTTGATCATGTTGCTTTATAAGTCCATTGGAAATTTCCGAAGACTCATGAGGTTCTGGAGCTTGAGGCGTAACTTGCGGTGCCTCCGCAACTGTTTGTGAGATTGCCCCTGCTGGTGGTTCTTGCAAATCTGACATGCTTTCATTTAAACACAGAATATATATAGTCAAGAGATTAGTTGAAAGAGACCGTCGGAGTTTTTGATAATTCCTTTTATTTCCATCATTGAGAGTAAACTGCCAATCTTTGATGAATTGAGTTTGCAGCGGCGGACGATTTCGTCAAAACTTAACCCCTCATTTTCCAAAAGCTGCACGATTTTAAGCTCGTCTTTACTCAAATTCGCAAATTTTTGATCTTGAACTTTAGAAATTGAGATTTGATTAGAAATTAGCAATTGAGACTTAAAAATTTTAATGATATCTTCCGCTGAAGTCACCAGCTTCCCGCCTTTTTGAATTAATTTTAACGGCGCTTTTGATAAAGAAGATGTGATTGGCCCAGGAATCGCAAAGGCCGGCCGGTTAATAGCTAAAGCTTCGTTGGCAGTAATTAAACTACCGCTATCCTCTGCTCCTTCGGTAACCAGAACGCCTAATGATAAACCCGCAATAATTCTATTTCTGGACGGAAAAGTGCCGGGATTAGGCTCCATTCCTATTGGAAATTCGGAAACAACAACTCCCCCGCCAGCAATAATTTTATCGTAAAGTGGCTTATTCACCGGCGGATAACATAAATCAATTCCGCTACCCAAAACCGCTATAGTCTTTCCGCCGGCTTCAATCGCCGACCAGCCGGCCACGGCATCCACTCCCATTGCCAGCCCCGAAATAATTGTTAATCCTACCAAAGCTAAATCCGTAGCGAACATTTTGGTAACAGTCGTTCCATAAGTAGTAATTTTTCTGGTTCCCACCACGCCAATTGTCCGTTCGAAATTAATTGAACTAAAATCTCCCCGCGTAAACAAAACTATCGGCGCATCATCCAAGACTTTTAAAAGCTGCGGATAATTTTTATCACAAAGCGCCACAAAACTAACTCCGGCTTTTTTCATTTTTTTTGAATATGAACCAAAATCGAACTCTTTTTTAAAGTTAATGAATTTTTGTGTAGAGATTGGGCCCAACCCCGCCGCTTTTAATTCAATTTCTGATGCTAACCAGATATTTTTAGCAGATTTGAAAGTTGTTAATAATGAAGCAAACCGCTTCGGTCCAATCCCGCTCACCAACGCAAACCCTAAATAATAATCCCGTTCTTGCATAATCAACGGCTAAACCACGCGTCGAGAATTTGCTTGGCGATTGGGCCGGCAACATTACTTCCTTCCCCGCTATTTTCCGAAAGAATTGTGACTACGATTTGCGGATTGTACGCCGGCGCAAACAGTGTAATCCAGGCGTGCGCTAAGGTGTTATTGCCGCCGTTTTCCGCCGTTCCGGTTTTACAAGCAATCACCACGTGGCGCATGTCCGCGGAACCGGATGAGGGGTCCACGCCCAAGATATTCTTGCCGTCAATTGGTAGCTTGGCATTCTTGATTTCGTAGTTGAACAGCGGCCATGCCACCCCGCCGGGACTGCATGCTTCCACCATCCCCTCCTTGATTAAATCAGAGGAGTGGGAATCCAAAAGATTGGAGGTGATAACTTGCGGCGGTTGACTAAGTAATAAGTGCGGGCGGTACAAAATGCCGTCGTTAGCAATTGCCTGCGTCCAAGAGTTGACCTGAAGCGGCGTCGTCAGTAAATATCCTTGTCCAATTCCGTAATGGTAAGTATCCCCCAAGTACCATTGCTCGCCGATATTTTTTAATTTCCATTCCTGCGTTGGCACCAGCCCAGCCTGTTCGCCTTCCAAATCAATGCCTAACTTCTGACCCAAACCAAACTGTTTGGCGGTTTGTGAAACCTGATCAACGCCCACTTTTTCCGCCAATTTATAAAAGAAAATGTCATTGGAACGCTTAATCCCTTTGACAATATTGACCTGACCGTCGGTGCCGCCATAACCGGTGTAATACCAGTTAGAAAAAGAAAAATCTCCCACTTTTAAAATACCCGTGTCGTCGATTTGCCAATTTTCGTCAATGATATTGTTTTTGAGTCCCGCCGACGCCACGATTAACTTAAAGGTTGAACCGGGCGGATAAGTGCCGCCAATCGCCCGATTTAAAAGCGGCTGGTTTTGCGAATCCAAAAGCACATCTGACAAAGTTAAGTATGAACTGCTACTGGCAATTTTATAGCCTTCTCCCATTGTAAACAGATTTGGGTCAAACGAGGGTTTGGAAATAAGCGCCAGAATTTCGCCTTTGGGAGTGGAAACAATCGCCGCGCCTTTTTTAACTCCACTCATCGCAGTAAAAACCGCTTCCTGCAGTTTGGCATCCAAAGTCAAAGTAATATTTTGCCCGGAAATTGGGTCCTGCTGTCCAAGTTTGCGGGTTAAATTACCCTGCGCGTCAATTTCAAATAATTGTTTCCCATCCACTCCCCTAAGTTCCGGTTCGTATTGCTGTTCGATCCCGTTTTTGCCAATAATGTCGCCGGATGAATAGTCGGAATGCAACGGGTCGGCCAACTCATCTTCGGAAATCTGCCCGACATAGCCTAAAACATGTGCAAAAGCGTCTTTGTAAGGATAATTTCTAAGAGTGTCCACCTCCAAATTGTTTTTCCCTGAGGCAATTAAACTTAGCGCTTGGTCCTTAGGAATTTGTACCGTCTTGCCGTTGACGCTTTCCCTAAATCCGGGCAGATTATAGACCAAAGGAGTGCCGCTTCTATCAAAAATGATGCCCCGCGGCGCGTGGACCGTTACGGTTTTTGTCCGGTTGTTGTCCGAAAGATATCTATAATAGTATCCCTGGATTATCTGCAAGAAAAAAAGCCGGAAGAATAGCACCGCAAATAGAAAAATAGCAAAGCCGGACAAAAAGTAATTGCGGTTGAAATGCCTTTCCTCTTCATAGCCCCAATTTTTTCTTTTATAGTCCCCTTTTGAAATATAATCGCCAAAAGCGACTCCGGGTTTTACCATAATGTCGTTTCACTCCAATTTCTAATTTAAAATTTCTAATTTCTAATCAAATCCAAATGCTCTAATTTTAAAAATTTAGACATTGAAACATTCATTAAAAATTAAGAATTAAAAATTGAGATTTATCCCACCTTATTAAACCTCTGAATTAGCTTAAACAACAATAATCCTATTATGGCACTTAAGATTGCCTGAAAAAGGATTAAGTGCGTGTATCCTTGTAAAAATAAAAATGAAAAGCTGCCTAAAAATGACGCGATTGCTACAAAATAACCGGTGGTGATTTCAAATTTGCTTTGATACAAAAGCACCAAAAAGAGAAAGAGAATGAGCAATGCGCTTGAAAAGCCAAGCGTTTTAAATGATAGAAGGTCAAAGAGCAACCCGAAAACAAAAGCCAGCGCAAACAGCCAATTTCCCTTAGATGCTACCATTAGGCAAAGCAAAACCAAAAAAATAAGCGGGATAGTAGTTAAACTTACTTCTAAAAGGAGCGCCAGCAATAAAAAGACAACTGCCAGAAATTTCATTAGTAATTAACAACAACGAAAACTTTTTGCAAATTAGTAAAATCGATTAATGGTTGGATCTCGGCTTTTTGGAATAAATCGCTCGGGTTTTTACTAATGGAGATGATTTTGCCAACCGTTAAATCAGGCGGAAAACCGCTGTTTTGCAAGTTGATAGCGCCGGTTGTTAAGACCAAATCGCCTTTTTTGAGATTGTCCGACAACACGACGTTATCAAGAATTATTTCTCCGCCCCCCTGACCCTTCGCCACCCCCGAAGCGCCGGTTTCTAAAGTTTTAGCAATAAATTGTGACGAAGAATTTGTCACTAAAGTGGCGCTTGATAAATTGGCCGATGCTTGCGTTATTTTCCCAACCAGATTATTTTTGTAAACCACTGCGTCGCCGACTCTGACGCCGTCGTTTGTCCCCATGTCTAAGATTAAAGTTTCAGGAAATGAAAGTCCGGGCACAAATCCGGGCGCGCCAACCACATCCGCCTCAACTAAATTGGCGCTTCGGGGACTGGCGGTTTGGAATTGATCCCTTAACGCTTCATTGTCCGCGATTAATTTAGTTTGATCAACCAACTTCTGCGTGAGTATTAAATTTTGCGCTTTGAGCATGAGAATTTGCGAATTTTGTCCAAAATCTGTAACTTTGGTAAAAGTCTGATAAGTTAGAGCCTGTACCGGAGAAAAAATGGTTTTGAAAAAAGAATCAAGCGGATTCAAAAGGCCAGTTTTCGAAGCGCCGAAAATTAGAAACGAGAGGATAAAAAAAACCAAAAAATAGGAAGTAAAACTACTTTTGCACATGCAACCATTTTAGCCGTTTTGCAGTTCGATGACAAGTTATCGAAAATGACTTACTTGAGGCCGCCGATGGTTTTTAGCGGTTGATGACTTCTTTTAACTCGACATTTTCTTTATCGTATTCAAATCTTATTCTCCATTTATCAAAAAATCCGTCTTGACCTAATATTCCGTATGGTAAAGATTTCATTTCGTAACTAAATCCAATGTAGGCTTTATGCTCTATTCCGCCAATCTTGAAAGTTACATTGTGAAAATATGCTTTTTGTGCTTCCCCTGAAGTACGATGGAAAGTTAATTCGTCTCCTTTGGTAACATCAAGCCCCAATCTCTCTCCTATCTCTCCATGGAAAACGCAAAAATCTGCTCCAGAATCTATTAAAACAAGATAGCTAAAATTTCCTTTTTCTGTCTCAAAGTCAATTTGGATGATTGGCCTTAAGGATGATTTGCGTTTGAAGTTTGGATTTTCTTTAGGATTAAGGGGAAACTTACGGTATCTAAAATTCATAGAATATATGCACCGTAGTTTTTGGGAGCGCGGGTTACAATTGGGTTGGAAATACCTTTCTCAATTGCTTTATCCATAACATTGTTGAAATCTTTACCGGAGGCAACAACTTTCAAAGTATTTGGCGCTAGTACTGCCCACTCATCGGAATACTTTTGTAATTTACTTGATAGATCATTCAGTCTTGCTTTCATAAATTTATGATATCACTTTGTAAACCAAAAGCCAAATTTTTACTTGAGGCCACCGATGACTTTTATTGTTGACTTTTCGATTTTGGCGTCCTATAATCTCACCCATGTCAAGAGATATCGAACTATCAAGGCCACATCTATCACCTGCATCAGCGGGCGGAGCTACTTTAGAATTAAGATCCGCAGAT
The DNA here is from genome assembly GCA_035510535.1 of Patescibacteria group bacterium. Lineage (GTDB taxonomy): Bacteria > Patescibacteriota > Microgenomatia > Levybacterales > UBA12049 > DATKGX01. The sequence goes on along the minus strand of DATKGY010000022.1, from coordinate 7,199 downwards.
AGAATCATAACTCCTGAGGAATTACAAGCTCAAGGCGATGCAACTATAGCAAGAGTTAAAGAGTTTTTCGATGGCATTGACATAACAACACCGCTGGACGATAAAAACCGTCAGATACAAAGGGGTGTGATCAATATCAGTCTCTCTGATTATGAGATAGGAAGATCGAAATATCGTAGCGCCGTTGCGCGTGTTAACGGATTTGAAGCAGCGGAAATGTGGGTTTACAATACAAGCAGGGATGGCGTAAAAGCGATGTATCAACTTCAGGGAGGAGTCGGTGACAGCGGGTGCATTACCTGTAGGACATTTGTTTTTGTCTATGAATCAGGAGGAATATCAATTACAACCATCTTTGACGAATACAGAAGCAGCCGTAAAATTGCGAGACATGAAACCGGCATTACGCCAGAAAGATACGTGACGGAACGGGAGGCTGAATTAGAACGTAAATATGACGAGTCCCATCATCTTACACGACCCCAAGAAATAGCAGTTCTCCAGGAAATAGGTGTTCCAATTACATTTACCGAACCCGTTCATTACAGCAGGTCAGTCGTAGATTTTTTGAGATAGCCATTAGCTTATTTTAATCCGCCGATGACTTTTACGCGCTGCAAAAGCGAATCTTCTTCCAATACTTTTCCTGTGCCGCGGACCACTGAAGTCATTGGATCGTCAGAGCGGATAACCGGCAAATGGGTTCTTTCCACGATTAGATGGTCAAAGCCGGGCAGCTGCGAACCCCCGCCGGTTAGCAAAATCCCGTGCGTTAAAATGTCGCTGGTTAATTCCGGCGGCGCGTCCTCCATCACATCGGCAATTGCATCGATGATTTGCGTTAAGACCGGCGACAAAGCCTCACGCACTTCCGCTTCTGCTATTCTTAAACTTTTTGGCAAACCCGTTTCAATGTCGCGGCCCCTTATAATCGCCGCTTTCTCTTCTTCTTTTCCCTCTGCTTTTGCACTTTGCCCTGAGCTTGCCGAATGGGTGAATTTTGAATTTTGATAAGCGCTCCCTACGTTAATTTTTAGGTCTTCCGCCGTTGCCTCGCCAATCAGAAGCCCGTGCCTTAGCCTGATGTAATGGATGATCGCCGCGTCCATCTCATCCCCCGCCACCCGCAAAGATTTGGAAACCACAATTCCGCCTAACGAAATGATGGCAATTTCGGTCGTTCCGCCGCCAACGTCCACCACCATAATTCCGGTGGGCGCAAACACCGAAATGTTTTCGCCAATCGCCGCCGCCATCGGCTCTTCAATTAAATACGCCTGTCTGGCTCCGGCTGAGAGCGCCGCTTCCCAAACCGCCCGCCTTTCCACCTCGGTGACGGAGGAAGGAATGCCGATAACCACCCGCGGACGGGAGAAATTGATCGGCAAGCTGTTGTCAACTTCATGCACCTTTTTGATGTAATGCGAAATCATCGAAGAAGTAGCGTCAAAATCGGAAATGACTCCGCCGCGCAAGGGCCTAATGGTAATAATCGAAGCCGGAGTCTTCCCTTCCATTTTTTTAGCTTCCATACCGATGGCAATTACTTTTTTGCTTTTTTTGTGCATTGCCACCACCGACGGCTCGCGGATGACGATTCCTTTGCCGCGGACAAAAACCAGCGTATTGGCCGTCCCCAAATCAATTCCGATGTCGTGGGAGAATAAACTGAAAAACTTATTAAACATAACTTAGAATTTCTAATTTAAAATTTCTAATCAAATCCCAATGCCTTAATTTTAAAATTGAAAAATTGAATCATTCATTGAAAATTAAAAATTGAGAATTGAAAATTTCTATACCATAATAGCATCTTGCTCAAAGTTTGCCAATATGCTAGGATAACTTTAATTCTACCAAGTCATGAAATTATATAATTTTTGCAATAAAGTCATTGAATATTCGTTTTACCTGCTCTTCTTTTTAATTCCGCTTGCTTTTACCAGCGACACATCCGAGCTTTTTGAGTTTAACAAACTCTGGCTGACCTTTATTATCACCATTGTGATCGGGCTGGCTTGGATTACGAAGATGATTATCCGCAAGAAATTGAAGATTCAACGCACTCCGCTTGATATCCCAATTCTGCTGTTTCTAGCTTCCGAGATAATTTCCAGTTTCCTAACTTTAGACATGCATGTTTCGCTGTGGGGTTATTATTCGCGCTTTAACGGCGGCCTGCTTTCAATTTTCGCCTACGTTTTCCTGTACTACGCTTTTGTTTCCAATCTTCGGGATGAAGAAAAAGACCTGCCTGCCGGCAGGCAGGAGGAAAATAATCCTTTTGAGTTCAAAAAAATCTATTTATTTGCCGCCGGTATTATTGTTTTTGTCATCGGGCTGTTGGTCTCCTCGCAAATCAAAAATCCGGATTTGGCCGGAATTCCATATCAGGGTTTGGCCACTTTAACTACCGCTCTTGTTTCGTTTGCGGTTTTGATGTTGGCCGCTCCCAAAGGAATCTTAAAGCGCTCGCTCTACGCCATTTTGTCTTCCGCATTGCTGGTAATTTTATGGGGGCTGCCGTCGCATTTCGGTTACGACCCGACCTGTCTTTTGTTTCGCGGAACTCTAGATGTTGCTTGCTGGACGTCCGCTTTCCAACCGAAAGTGCGTATCTTCTCCACACTTGGCCAACCCAACTGGCTAGCCGCGTATCTTGCGGCCCTTTTGCCTTTAACCGCCGCTTTACTGATTAACTCCGTTCGGGGCGCTAAACTGACTTTTAATAAAACATTTTCGTTTTTCAAAAAATATGAGTTTTGGTTGGGACTTTCTTTCTTCGCATTTTTCGTGGCCACTTATTTAGCTTTGATGTATACCCAGTCCCACTCCGCCATCTTGACGATTTGGCTGATTTTGCCCATATTCATCCTTCTTTACGGCTGGTTTTATCTTAAGCCCAAATTTGACAAAAAGAACCTGACTTTGGATTTTAAACTGGCGGTCGTGGTGTTTTTGACCATCGGCATTGTGCCGTTTTTTGCCGGCCAGCCTTTCGGACAATTGAATATTTTTACTTTAAGCGGCATTCAACAGCATTTTGTAAAACCCGCTGTAACAAAAACTGCCGCCAAGCCCAAGCCAATTCCTTCGCCTTCGCCGGTTTCAAGCGGTGAACTAGGCGGAACGGATTCGGGCAAAATCAGACTGTTGGTTTGGCAGGGCGCGATTAGTATCTGGCTGCATAACGCAATTTTTGGCTCGGGTTTGGAAACTTACGCTTTTGCCTATTACCAGTACCGACCGGCCGCCCATAACCTGACTTCGGAGGCAAAATATCTATATAACAAAGCGCACAACGAGTATTTAAATTATCTGGCCACCACCGGAACCGTCGGCATCGTCACCTATCTTCTGATGATCGGCACTTTTCTTTACGTCTCCGTCAAACATTTATTCAAAAAGCGAAAGAAATTGACGGGAAACGACTTTGTTGCTTTTTCGCTTGTTGCGGGTTACGCAACTATTTTAATTACCAACTTTTTTGGTTTTTCGGTGGTAATGGTCAACATCCTTTTCTATCTTTTCCCCGCCTTTGTCTTTTTGCTGTTGGGCAAAATTAACTACGACAAAACCCTGTCTTTTTCGTTAACCAAGAAAGAAAGCTATGATTTTAACAAAGTGCAAAAGGTTTTGATAGTAATCTTTATTTTACTTTCCGGATACTTAATTTATACACTTATTTCCTACTGGAACGCCGACCGCTACTATTATTATGGCTATAATTATGATCAGGCCGGTGTCTACGACAAAGCTTATCCCTTCCTAAAACAAGCCGTTGCGACCAGACCAAATGAACCAACCTTCCTAGACGAACTGGCTTACAACAATGCTATTTTGGGAGCGTCAATTTTGGCCCAGGAAGCGCAACAGCCAAGTCAGCAAAACTCCCAAAACCTACAGATAGCCAAGCAGTTGATTGATACCGCCATCGCCGACACCAACCAAGTGACATCCGAGCATCCAAATGACGTTGTTTTCTGGAAAACCAAAGTCCGGATTTTCTATACCCTTTCGCAAGTTGACCCCCAGTATTTACCGCTGGCTCTTACTGCAATTAAAAAAACCGCCCAGCTTGCCCCGACCGACGCCGACGTTTCCTACAATTTAGGTATTCTTTATGGCCAAAACGGCGATTCTAAAAATGCGGTCGCGACTTTGCAAAACACCATAAAATTAAAAGCGGATTATACTCAAGCATATTATGCTTTAGGTATTTTTTATCACCAGTTGGCGGTGGATAAAAACGGAAAAGTGGTTGACCAAACTTACAATCAAAAAGCGATTGACGAAATGAACTTAATGCTTAAATATTTCGGGCCGAATCAACAAGCGTCTGACGCAATTAAAGCCTGGCAAAAATAACATGTTACGCATCATCACCGCTCCAAATCCCGTTCTGTCCCAAAGAGCCAGATCGGTTACCAAAGTCGACAAAACGATTTTGAGCTTAATTGAGCAAATGGAAAAAGCTTTGGACGCGGCCATTGACCCGATTGGCGTTGGATTGGCCGCTCCCCAAGTTGGCAAAAATCTGGCGATTTTCGTGATTAAACCCTCGCCAAAAGCCAAATTGCAGGCATTTATTAATCCCAAAATTACTAAGATTGAAAATCAAACAACTGGTAAAACCAAAGGGAAAACGAAGAAACTGGAAGGATGCCTATCACTGGTGAATATTTGGGGCGAGGTGGAACGAGCCAAAGCGGTTTGGCTGAAATATACGGATGAAGCCGGAAAAACACATCACAAAAAGTTTAACGGCTTTATTGCCACCATTATCCAGCACGAAGTTGATCACTTAAACGGCATTCTGTTTCCCAAGCGGGTGCTGGAGCAAAAAGGCACACTTTACGAGTCAAAAAAGAATTCTAAGGGCGAAGATATCTTCGAAGAACTGACTATCTAGCACTATTGACTATTTATTAGTTATAATTGACTAATGAAGATTGTGTTTTTTGGAAATACCAAGCATTCGTTAATTGGCGCGGAAATAATCCATAAAGAGTTAGGGCTTTCTTTAGTTGTAACGATTCCCCAAAGCCCACTTGAAAAATTTGCCGGTGAGGAGAAAATCCCCTACCTACTTGTGACTAAATTGACCGACGAAGAAATTGCCAAAATTGCAGAGGTTCAGCCTGATTTTCTGGTAGTTGAAGATTATGGCCTAATTCTTCCGACCAAACTTCTTGAAGTACCAAAATATGCTAGTTTGAATATCCATCATTCGCTTTTGCCGAAATACCGCGGTCCAGCTCCTGCTCCGGCGGCAATTTTGGCCGGTGATAAAACCTCCGGAGTTTCAATAATTAAAATGAGTAATAAGGTTGACGCCGGCGCTATTTTTGCCCAAACGGAATATGTTCTAAAACCCGACGAAACCACCGATTCCCTGTTGAATGAGCTAAATTTGCTGGGCGGAAACTTAGCAGTTTCGGTGATTAATGATATTTTGCAGGACAAGGCAAAAGCGGTTCCGCAGGACGAAAGCAAGGCAACTTTGACCAAATATATGCAAAAATCCGACGGATACATCGACCTTTCTCAATTAGAAATTAAAAATTTTGAATTAAAAATTGGCCGCATGGTGCGTGCCTACTTTCCCTGGCCGGGCGCATGGACCCGCTCAATAGTCAATAATAAATCGTCAATAATTAAATTTCTTCCGCAGAAGAAGCTGCAGGTTGAGGGTGGAAAACTGATGACTTACAAAGATTTTTTAAACGGCTATCCAAACGCAGATAAAAAACTAGTTGAATTTCTTAAAAACAATCTTTAGAAATCTATCTTCCAAAAATTCTTTCCCAAATTCCCCTGCGCTGAGAGACGTGACGAGGGTGGATAAGGACTTTCGGACGATCTGGAGGCACTTGTTCTCCCAACTTGTCAACCCGTAAATTCTCTTTTGGGCTCGGTAAAATTCTAATTGTAAACTTTTCTCTATCTATCATTTGATGATTAAACTGCCACTACTGGAGCAGCTTCCGGCACAATATCAACCGATTTAACATTAACGGTAGCCTCTTTGAATTTTCGAATACACTTGGTACAAAGCCTGACTTTTTTGGCTGTTCCACCAACAATAATTCTGGCTGAGTGCAAGTTTGGTTTAAAGATTTTCCTGGTTCGGTTTTTGGCATGGGAAACGTTGTGCCCGTACATTACTCCCTTGCCGCAATTAAAACATATCGCTGCCATAGATAATTTCTTAGGTTAATAGTATACTAAAAAACAGGAGATTTTACAATGGATTTAATACTTGGACTTGTCTCGCTGCTAATTTTGATTTATTCGGCGATTTTGCATGAAATCGCTCACGGTTTTGTGGCAGAAAGATTAGGTGATCCCACCGCCAGACTGATGGGCAGGTTGACGCTGAATCCGAAAAACCACATTGATCCAATCATGAGCATTGCTTTACCTTTAATTTTAATCTTATCCGGCTCGCCGGTAATTTTTGGCGCCGCCAAGCCGGTTCCAGTTGACCCGTTTAATTTCCGCGAGCCCAAAAAAGATATGGCTTTGGTTTCTTTGGCCGGGCCGGCGACAAACGCTATCCTTGCTATCCTTGGAGCCATTTTGATAAAGATTCTTATTTTTGCAACGCCCTACTTTGGCGCCAGTCCGTTTTTGACTTCTGTCGTTATTCCCGTTTATACTTTTTTGGTTTTGGTTGTCAGATTGAACTTGCTGCTGGCAATCTTTAATTTAATCCCGATTCCCCCGCTAGACGGCTCCAAAATTTTTGCTTTGATTTTACCCGACAAAGAAGCGGCAGTTTATTTATCCGTTAGCTCAATCGGAATTTTTATTATTTTCTTTTTACTGCTGTTTCCAATTGGCGGCTTTTCTTTAGGGAGCTTAATCTCAAGCCTACTTACCTTTTCCCTACACATCTTGGGGCTATAGAGCATTTTTTGCAGGCCAGGAGGGAATCGAACCCCCAACAGAGGTTTTGGAGACCTCAGTTATACCATTTAACTACTGGCCTATACCGTTATTATACTGGGAATAAGCTAATCTGGCAATTGCGGAAGAAACAGGGGTTATTTCAGCTTTTCGTTTTCTTTGTGCTCGGTGACCTTTCGACAGTGTTTGCAATACTTCTTGAGCAATAACTTTTCTTCCGTATTTAGCTTATTTCTGGTCGTGACGTAATTCCTGTTTTTGCAAACAGTGCAAACGAGCCCCAAAGT